>JAFLBB010000008.1:83649-89449 GCA_017304135.1 Acidobacteriota bacterium
CGGTGAACCAGCGAGGCACGCGGTGCTTGGTCGCCGTGAGCACGAAGACGTGGCTCAACTCATGCCACAGCGTGCTTGCCCAGTGGAACGTCCCAGGCTTGCGGCCCGAAGGCGAATCCATCGCCACCACATTGCCGAACGTGACACCCAGCGCGCCCAGCCCCGGCATGCCCATCGTGCGCACGGCGAAGTCTTCGTGATCGGGGTAGACCTCCAGTTGCACCGGCGCGCCGATGGTGAGCTTGTACTTCTTCTCAAACGTCGCCACCGCCTTTTCCAGCTCCGGCTGGAAGTAGACGCGCAACTGGTCGGCTTCCTTCTTATGCAGCTTGAGAATCGTCTTCGGCGTCGTGTAGGTAATGAAATTGGCGTAGCTGTCGAGCAGCCGCAGCGAGTTGATCGTCGGGTTGTTGTCGTACTTGTTGTTGAAGCAGAGCTCCAACTGCTGCCGCGCCTCTTCGTCCTTGCCCACGCGCATCAGGTTGATGCCCAGTTCGCTGCGCGCCGCCCAGTTCTTCGGGTCGCGCTCGATGGCCTTGCGGTAATGCGCGATGCCGTCTTCGTAGCGGCGGTTCAACACAAGATGATGGGCGACGATCGCGTGCGCCTCGCCGTAGCGCGGATTCACCTTCCACACCTGTTCGAGCATGGCGTCGGGCGAGCGGTCAGCCAGCGCCTCGATGGCGGCCTTCACGGCGATGGCGTCGAAGGCGTTAGGCGAAATGGCGAGCGCTTTGTCGGCCTCGCTCAGGGCGCGTTTTTCGTCGGAATCCTCAAGCGCAAGGTTGGCCAGCAGTTCGCGGCCTTCCACGAGGTTCGGGTCCTCTTCCACCGCCTTGTGCGCCACTTCGAGCGACTTGCTGGAAAAGCTCTCCGCCGACACCAGCGCCATGCCGAGCATGGCGTGGGCGTTCTTCTCGTCGAGTTCCAGCGCCTCCTGGAACAGTTTCACCGCGTCGTCGAGGTTGAAGCGCTCCAGGAACAGCCGCCCCCACCGCACGCGCACATTGGCGTCTTTCGGCGCGGCTTCAGCGGCCTGTTTGAACTGCGTGTTGGCGCTCTTGTAATCGCCGATGCCCCAGGCCCCTTCGGCCCGCTCCGCGGCGCTGCGGCTGTCGAGCAACTTCTCAAAGCAGCTCTCGGCCTGGCTCTCCTGGCCCAGATGACGCGCCTGCCAGCAGGCCTTCGCCGCCGCCGTCATCACTTCGCGCGAGCCCGCCGGGCGCGGCTTTTCCGATTGCTGCGCGCTCAACCCCGCGAGCACCGCCACGGCCACGACAACAGCCGACACGCCAACCGGAATGGCCACACGCCTTCCCATCACTTATTTATCCAACTCCTCTTGTAGCCGCGCAAGCTCGATCAGCGCGGCCGACATCTGCTTGCGGTAGTCCTCGAGCGCCATCGCCGCTTTCTCATACTTCAGCTTGTCGATGCGCTGTTCGATTTGCTCCTTGCGGGCGAGCAACTGGCGCTTGGCCGGATCGGCCGCCGCCCTCTGCGCGCTGCCAATACGCAATAACGGGAACGAAGCCGCCAGCAGCCCCTGGCCGTTGGCCGTCGACGGGGCGCGTACGCCTTCGCCCGCGCCGGTGTCTTCCATCACGGCGTGCTCGGTGGCCAACCGCTTATTGGTCTCGTAGAACTCCACCGTCTTGCGGTCGGCAAAGCGGTAGGCTTCCAGCGCCGAGACCACTTCGTTCTTGTCCGAATCGGCCGACGGATCGCGCAACGCCTCCACCCAGTAACGGGCAAACACCGTGGCGTTGCGTTCGCTGCCTGCTTTCGTGGCCAGAATCACGGCGCGCTTGGCCCGCTGCAGGGCTTCGAGCGCGCCGCCGCTGGCGCTGGTCGTGTTCACCACCAGTTGCCGTCCGGCGGGGACCTTGTCGCACAGCGCGGCCAGTTCCGTACCCGAGTAATCGGGACCGGGGATGTTGAGCTTATACTCGGCCCCATCGAAGCTGCCGTGGCCGATGAGCAGCAGCACGAAGGCGTCTTCGGCCTTCGCCGTCGCGGCGATCTTCTCAAACGCGGCCTTGATCTTGTCGCGCGTCGAGTCGGCGCCGGAGAGCGTGACCACGTTCACGTCGCCGCCGCTGCCGCGCAGCAACTTATCCACCTCATTGGCCTGCGCCGCAAAGCGCTGCTCGTAGTCCTTCTCGCCGCCGAGTCCGGAGATGGTCAGATAATGCGTCGCCGCCGCCAGAGGCCAGGCCGCCAGCGCACAGGCCAGAATGGCAGTCCTCATACCACGCCCCACTTCCGCCGCAACAGCCACTCGGCGCCCTTGAGCAGGCACAGCAGCAGGAACACCACCGGCAGATTCCACAGGTCCTTTGTCTCGCGCACCGTGATACCGGCCTCAGAGAGCGACACCTCGTCGGGCAGCTTGCTCAAATCGTTCGGCCGCCAGTATTTTCCGCCCGTCATCGCGGCCAACTTCTCCAGCAGGTCTCGGTTCTGTTGCGTGTGGAAGTTCTCGGCCACGCCGTCCTGGCGCTCGAAGGTGAACACGTCGCGGCCCACCTCTTCCTCGCCGCGCTTAGCGACGGCTTCGGCCACGTACTGACCAGGCCGGTCGGTCATCCACTCGCCGGCATACTGGCCCGGCGTCACCGGGTCGGGCTGCAATTCCACAACGCCGCCGCTAGCCCCAGGACCCAGAATCCGCACCTCCACCTTGGCATCGGCGGCGGGCAGATAGTTGCGGTCGCGCACATCGACGTTGAGCTTCAACTTGGCCTCGTCCACGAGCACCTGACGCGGCGTGGACGACACCACGCGCCCCGGCGATTCACTCACCGCCCAGCGCAGCAGTTGCCGCCAGAACACCTCGTGCGTCATATCCTCAACCGGCTGCTGCATCTGCCAGCGCCAGGTGTCGCCGGCGACCACGGACGTGCGCCCGCGCCCGTAGTTCTGCACCACCAGGAACGGCGAACGCTTGCCCGACACTTCGGCCAGCACCAAGGCGCCCGGCTTAGGCGTGCCGACCTCCTGCCAGGCCATCAACGCGGGCAGCTTTTTCCAACGCGCGGCGTTCTTCACGGAATCTTCTTCCAACCGGACGAGCGGACTTTCCACGCCCGCCGCCGTCAGCTCCACCGGCAACATGTCGCGATGGAAGGTTCCCTTTCGGTCAGGCAGCGAAACGGGCAGCATCTCGGCCAGCGCCGAGCGCGCCCAGCCGCCTTCGCTCATCGCCGAACGTCCGGCGAGCATGATGAGGCCGCCGCCGCGGCGGTCGACAAACTGCTTCAGCAACTCCTGCTGTGCCGTGGTGAAGTAGTTCAACTCGACGCTGCCGATGATCACCGCCTGGTAGCCAAACAGCTCATCCACACTCGCCGGGAAGCCCTGTTCGAGGTCGCGGTTGCCGTTGTCGACGCCCTGGATATAGTTCTTGTTCTGCGTCGTGCGCAGCAGGCTCACCAGTTGGATCGACTTGTCTTCCTCCACAGCGCGGCGGATGAACTTGAACTCCCAACGCGGCTCGCCTTCGATGTAGAGGACCTTGGGCTTCGTGCCGGTGACATTCACCAGGCGCAGGACGGAGTTGTTGAGCGTGTTCTCTTCGGCCTGCAGGGGGTCGGCAGAAAAGGTAAAGCCGCGCGCCCCGGCCGCGCCGGCGCTAAAGGTGAGCGTTTCACTTTGCACGCGCCCGTCGCCCTGGATCTCGACTTCCTTACTCGCCACCACCTTGCCGCTGTCCTTGGCCGTGACGCGGACCTTGCGGCCGGCCGCGCCGAAGCTGCTCAGGTTTACCTGCACGGAGATGCGCGATTCAGCCAGCGCCCGCGCCGGGGCCACCACGTCGGCGATCTCGATATCGAGCGAAGGCCGCTCCTTGCCCACGCCCACGGTGTGAATGGGAATGCGGCGCGAGCGGATGTCGGCCAGCGCCGAAGCGTCCAGGCCGCCCGCGTTTTCCGCGCCATCGGTAACGAGAACGACGGCGCCCAGAGGCAGTCCCGCCGACTCCTTAGCCAACTGCTGCAGCGAAGCGCCGAGCTGCGTCGACTTGCCGGCCATGGTGAGGCCCTTCAAATCGTCAACACGATCCAGCACGTCGCTGGCTCGGTAAAGGCGAGTCTGGAACTTTTTCTTCAGGGCATCGAGCGTGCCGCTTTCCAGGGCTGCCCGTGCCGCCTCGCCGCGGCGCTTGCCGTCTTCGCTCATGGCCATGCTGCGCGAATCGTCGACCACCACGGCCACGATGTTCTGCTGCGGCTTGAGGGAGGTGAGCGTGAGGGCAGGCTGCCACAACAGCAGCAGCAGCGCGGCCAACAGTCCGGCCTGCAAGGCCCAGAGAATCGCGCTGCGCCAGCCGCGCACGGCGCTCACGGTATCGCCCTGACGCCGCCACCACATCCACCCCAGCGCTGTCATGCCCGCCAGTATCAGGGCCGCCAGCATCCACAGCGGCCAGCGGGCCAGAAAGACCCATTCGCCTTTTGCGTATGCCGAAAGTGGATACCGGAAGAGGAGTTCGAACATCGAGTCCTAGTGCGTCATGGAATACACAATGTAGTTGATGCCCACGCGGTAGGCGAGCGATGCATAACGCTCGGGATATTGCGGGTGGTCGGCCCATTCCCAGGCATCGCCGAGGTCCATATTGTGGCAGATGCCGACCATGAGGCGGCCCTTGTCGTCGTAGATGCCGCGCCAGCGTCCGAGAAAGCCGTCGTTTTCGGCCACCCGGCCGGTGAATAGATATTGGATGCCCGGCACCTGGAAACGGTCGTCCAGATCGTACAGAGAGTGGAAGATCTGATCCTTGTTCTCCAGTTCAACCACGGGCCGGTCAGGGAACACCTTCTGCATGCTGGCCATGAAGATGTCCCATTCAAAGGTGCCGTGGAAGTCGTCGGTCATCATGAAGCCGCCCTTGAGCAGGTACTCGCGCAGCTTCTTCACCTGGGCGTCGTTGAGGCCCCAGCGGCCGACTTCGGTGGCGTAGATCCAGGGGTAATTGAAGATCTCGTCGGATTCGAGATCGACCACATGCTCAACGCTGCGGATGTTGAGCCGCGTGAGGCGGCGCACGCCTTGCACGAACTGGCGGTCGGCCTTCGGGTAGTCGGTGGCCCAGCTTCCGCCGGCGCGGCCCCAGTAGCCGTTGCGCATGGCCGGGTAGCGCAGGCGCGCGAACACGAATTCGGTTTTGTCGTTGCCGTCGGCGGGGAAGGGCGCCGGGTTGTCTTCTTCGTCGAGGAAGGATCGCATTCCGCGACCTCGCTGGAACGCGAACAGGCCGCTCCAGATCGTTAAACCCAAGGCGGCCACCGTCGCGATTGTGCGAAGTTTCATGAGCCAGCCCTCAACTGTTCCATACCATATCACGCCCGACTCTCATTGGACGCCCGCCGCGGCGCAAAGTTACGGATTGATGGCCCATGCGGCGCTTTCGCCTGCCTCACGTTACAATCGGCCCATGTTCTGCTGCGATCAACTCGGCGAGATGGCCTCGCGCGGCTTTGTTGTCAACGAGCCCATCCACAAGCTCGCCAACGGCCGCATCCTGACCGAGATCGACACGGACTACTTCCTCGCTTTTGGTGACGAGAGGCCGAGCTATGTGGGGTTACATTACTGCCCGTTTTGCGGCCGTTCGCTGTCGCGCGAACTCTGGAACCGGGAAAAGAAGAAGTAAGGGTGACTTTCGAGCGCACAGGGCCGTGGCGGCGCGGTTTGCTGCCCGGCTCCGTTGTGCGCGGTGGATGTAAAGCCCGCACAGGGCCGTGGCGGCGCGGTTTGCCGCCCGGCTCCGTTGTGCGCGGTGGATGTAAAGCCC
>JAFLBB010000008.1:89549-93255 GCA_017304135.1 Acidobacteriota bacterium
GGTGGATGTAAAGCCCGCACAGGGCCGTGGCGGCGCGGTTTGCCGCCCGGCTCCGTTGTGCGCGGTGGATGTAAAGCCCGCACAGGGCCGTGGCGGCGCGGTTTGCCGCCCGGCTCCGTTGTGCGCGACTCACTCAAAAGTTCAGTTTGAGGGCCAGCTGGCCCACTCGCGGCAGTCCCACCGTCCCTGTGATGGCCCCAAACTGGCCGCTGCCGAAGGCGGTGTTGGGCAAGTCGAGGTTGGCACGGTTGAAGAGGTTGAAGTACTCGGCGCGGAACTGCAGCGTGTAGCGCTCTTTGATCGTCGTGTTCTTGATCAGCGACAGGTCGGTGTTCTTGAACTCCGGCCCGCGCACGTCGGGCAGCGTGCGGCCGACGTTGCCGTTGCTGAAGGACGCAGGCAGCGTGAATTGCGTCGTATCGAACCAGCGATTGATCTGGTCGCCGCGGGTGCGACCGCCGGGAAGCCGGGCGCTGATGCCGGTCGAATTGGGTCGGTTGCCGCCGCCGGGAATGGGCGCTGAGAGCGCCAGGGGGACACCGCCACGGTAGCTGGTGACCCCGTTGAGCTGCCAGCCCTCGAGCAGTTTGGCGGCCACACCCTTGGCCGTGCCGCCGATGGCTTTGCCCGGGCCAAACGGCAATTCAGCGACGAAGCTCACCGTCAGCGATTGCGCCACGTCCATATCGGAGAGGCCACGCTCGGACCTCAGGTCGTACCAGTTCTGCACCGTGCCGAGCGCGGTCGGTCCGATGGGCGCCACCTGGCTGGCGGCGTCGGTAATCAGCTTGCCCGCCGTATAGGCCACCAGCGCGCTGATGCCGCGCGAGAAGCGGCGCTCGGCCTTCACCTGGAGGGAATGGTAGACCGAATTCGCCATCGTCATGTTGATGTTGGTGACGGCGGTGAAGTGCGGCATCGGCAGCAGCAATTGCCGCCGCGCGACGCGCTGCTGGCTGAGTGTGCCCACGGGAATGCGGCCGAAGAACGGGTTGTCGACGAGGGTATTGAGGCCCGCGCCGAGCGAGAGATACTGCGGGTCGAGCGCGTTCATTTCTCGGTTGCGGAAGCCGAGGTGGACGCCGCGGCTGCCGGCGTAGCTGACGTCGGCCAGCAGGCCCCAGGGCAGTTCACGCTGGATGTCGAAGTTCCATTGGTAGTTCTCCCCGGTGATGGGGCGCGAATCCCACACCTGCGGCGCCTGGCCGAGGAAGGTGGCCGTGCCGAGGCTGTCGCGGCTCGGCGGCACGAGGCCGTCGGGATAAGGATTGGCCAGCGTCCGGAACGGCGTGACGCCATTATCAAGCGAGGCGAGCATGGGCGTGGTGGCGCTGTAGCCGTTGGAGGGCGTGAAGCCGACGGCGTTGTTCGAGATGTCGATGGGGGAGTAGAAGACGCCCGCGCCCCAGCGCAACACTGTCTTGGCGTCGAGGGCATAGGCGAAGCCCAGCCTCGGCGCGATGTTGTTCTTATCCCAACTGTAGACATAGCGGCTGCTGAGGTCGTTGCCGGCGAAGCGCAACCCGCCGGAGAGGTTGGGGAAGGCGGCGTTGCGCACGGGCGAGGCGACATCGACATCGAACGCATTCATCTGGTTGTAGCGCTCCGTGTAGGGCGACTCGGTCTCATAGCGCAAACCGATATTCATGGTGAGCTTGGTCGTCAGCCGGATGTCGTCCTGGAGGTAGAAGCCGTAGTAGTAGTTTTGCAGGGCCGAGCCGACGGTCGACGGCACACTGCCGGAAGCGGGAATGCCCAGCAGGAGGCTGGCCACGCCGTTGCCCGTGTTGGTGAACACATTCGGGTTGGGGCCGCGGGTAAACACGCGGTTGTAGGTGTAGACGCCACCGCCGTTGCCGAGATTGAAATAGTTGATCCGCTTCAGGCGCGCGTCGCCGCCCCATTTCAAATTGTGGCGTCCGATGGTCTTGGTGACGGAGGCGAGCAGGCTATGGGTGTCGTTGCCGTTATCGAGCACACTCTGGCCGCCAAGGGCGGCATACTGCTCGACGTTGGTGGTGGGGAACACGGGCACCTGGAACTGGCTCACGAGGCTGGCCGGAAGGCCGACCTCGCGCTGGTCGAAGCCATAGCTGCGCGTTTGGCGCAGTTGATACCAGCGGGCAAAGCCGTAGCGCACGCTGAGCAGCGTGGTGGGACTGAGGACGAAGGTGTTGTCGAGCGCGGCGGTGTGCTGGGTGAACGGCGTCGTGCCGACGGCGCCCGTGCCGGAGGAGGCGACATTGTTGAAATAGTCCGGCTGGGCCAGCGTCGTCTTATTGCGCGCGAAGCGGCCGAAGGTGCGCCAGGTTTCGCTGAAGTTGTGATCCACCTTCACCGAGAACTGGTCGCTGTCGATGGCGCGGCCGGCGTTGGAGATGAAGTTGTTGAAGTTCGTGAACGCATCGCCCTGGACGTTGGGCCGCGGGTAGTAGGCGACGAGCTTCTGGGCGATGGGGCTGACACGGTTCGAGGGCAGACGGTTGGCGGCAAAGGGGAGCCGCGCGGTGGACGAACTGAGCGGATCGTAGATGGTCACCAGCGCGCCATTGGGGGCAAACGTTTGACTGAAATCGCCGGCGCGCTCCAGCGCCGTCGGCAGCGAGGCGCGGAAGACGTCGCCGCGGCGGTAGCGCGTGCCCTGGTAGTCGCCAAAGAAGAAGGTCTTGTTCTGTACCACCGGGCCGCCCAGGGCGCCGCCGAACTGGTTCATGCGGAAGGGCGGAATGTCGCGGCCGGAACGCTTATTGAAGAACTCGTTGGCGTCGAAGGCGCTGTTGCGGAGGAACTCAAACACGGAGCCATGGAACTCGTTGGTGCCCGAGCGCGTGCTGACGTTCAACACGCCACCGCCGAAGCGTCCCCACTCGGCCGAGAGGTTGTTGCTCTGGACCTTGAACTCCTGGGTGGATTCGATCGAGGGGATGGTGGTGATCTGGTTGAAGAAGCCGGCCGTGGCGGGTACGCCGTCGACCTGCACCTCGTTGCTCTGGGCACGGCCGCCGTTGATGGAGAAGTTGGTATCCCAGGTCGTGTTGACAGGGATGTCGCCGAACTGGCCGAAGGCGGCTGTGGTGGTGAGCACGCCCGGCGTGAGCTGGACGAGGCGGAAGGCGCTGCGGCCATTGAGCGGGATGTTCTGGATCTTGGTGTTGTCGATGATCTGGCCGAGTGAGGAGGTTTGCGCGTCGAGCAGCGCGGCCTGGGCGGAGACCTCGATGCTCTCGGTGACGCCGCCCACTTGGAGCTGGAAGTCGAGCGTGGCGGTCTGGTCGACGATGAGCCGGAGGCCGTTGCGCGTTTCGGCGCGGAAGCCGGCTTTGGCGACCGAGAGGTTATAGGCGCCGGGAGCGAGGCCGGGGATCGAGAAGAGGCCCTGCTCGTTGGTCACGGTGCGCCGGGGAACCTGGGTGTCGGCGTTGGTGGCCGTGATTTCAGCGCCGACGACAACAGCCTGCAAGCTATCGGTGACGCGGCCGCTGATCTGGGCGTTTTGGGCGAACAGGGCGGCGGAAAAAACGAGCGACAGGGTAAACGCTTTACTTGGCGGCATGAGGGTGACTGTAGGCAATCCGGTGGGCGGTGTCAAGGGAGGTGTGGCTTCTGTTTGGGGGCGACCGCTGAAGTGGTTTTGTTTGCAACGGCAGTTTGGGTTCGTTTTGTCAAAAAGGGCGGGCTGGCAGGGCTGGGGCGGGCTGGCAGGGCT
>JAFLBB010000071.1 GCA_017304135.1 Acidobacteriota bacterium
GCGGCGGGCGGCGCGGCTCTTAAGCGAGCTTGCGCAGATAGTCGTAGCTCTGGCGGATGCTCGCCAGCGGATCGCCCGGCACCACGTCCTGTTCCACAAAGAAGTGGCGGACGCCGGCTTTCTTCGCGGCGGCGAGCACCGCCTTGAAGTTCATCGTGCCCGCGCCGCATTCCTTGAACGCGGTGCGCGGCACTTCGCTCTCTTTGTAATAGACCTTGGTGCCCTTCTCCACATCTTTGAGATGAAGGCTGAGGACGCGCTTGCCGAGTTGGGCGATGACTTTGGCCGGGTCCTGGCCGCCGATGGCGAGCCAGAAGATGTCGCATTCCAGCATCACCTTGGGCGAACACTCGGTGATGATGCGGTCCCACACGCGCTGGCCCGGCGCGCCGCCGAATTCGAAGCAGTGGTTGTGATAGTAGAAGCCCATGCCGGCTTTGGAGGCCAGTTCCGCGGCCTTATTCATGGCGGCGAGGGCGGCGGGGATGTCGGCGCGCTCCTTGTCATTCAGATAAGAGAGTCCGATATTCTTGAGGCCCAGTTTGTGCGCGCCGCTGACGGTGGCCTCGACCTTGGCGGGCAGCAGATCAGGCAGCCCGACCATGGCGCAGTTCATGGTGAGGCCGTTGTCGGCGAGCAGTTTGCCGTGCTGGGCGAGGAGTTCGGGCGAACCTTCCACCTCTTTGTAACCGATTTGGGCCATCGCTTTGAGGACACCGGCGGGGTCCTTGGGCAGGATGTTGCGCACGGTGTAGAGTTGCGCGCCGAGGACCTTGGGGAAGGGGTCGGCGGCCAGCATCGGGGCGGCGAGCGTGGAAGCAAGTAGAGAGCGTCGGGTAAGTGAAGCGGACATGGCGATTCGATTGTAGCGCGGTGGGCGGCAGTCGTCAGCGCTTCCAGGCGAGGCTGAGCGTGCACTCGCGCGGGCGCTCGGGGGGAATGAGGGTGAGCACGGCGGTGAAGCCGTTTTCGGCTTCGGGGCGTTCCACGATTCGCAACTTGCAGCCAGAGGCGGTGGGCTTGAAGCGTGCCAGGGCGCGCGATGGCATGGGCTGCGTGAGGTCGAGCTTGGCTTGCGGCAGCGGCGGCGAGGTGTGCACGGCGGCGCCGCGCACATAGACGGTGGTGGCGGTCTTCACCAGCGCGGCAAGCGTGGCTGAGCCTTCGAGCTTGTTGTCGAAGTCAGTGGATACGGGGCGGAGGCGCGTGTTGGGCAGCGTGGAGTTGGGGCGCGGCGAGCGGTAGATGGTGTGCTCGTCGGTCCACTCCCACCAGACTTCGTAAGCGCCGCTAGCCTTCTCAAAGCGCAGCCTCTCCTCGGAGAGCTTCGGCTTGGTCGCCCCTTCGAGCACGCGCAGTTTGTAAGTGACGGCGGGGGGGACGCGCTGCGTATACGCGCAGACGACGCCTGCGGGGCCTGGGCCGTCGAAGACCTCGAGCTCCAGCCGGTTGTTGCGCAGAACGAACTCAAAGTCGCCCTGCGCGGTGAACTTCAACTCATAGCGGCCGGTGGAGGCGTCGGCATCGTAATCGGGCGCGCGCCCGCACACCACAAGCAGAGCCGCCGCGAGGAGCATCATCACTTCGATGATGGCATGACGGCGTCGGTCCAGACATCGGTGCGGAAGAGCGAGGCGGGCAGACCGTCGCCATTGAACAGGTTGCCGTCGGGGAACGAGGCCCAGTTATAGCGCACGGCCACGGGGTTGGGCACATCGGGGCTGGAGACGACGACGGTCTTGCCGTCGATGAGCGCCTTGGCCGGGACGAACTTCTTATCGGCCCCGGCGATGACGAAGCCGCGCAGGTCGCCGCCGCCTTTGGCCGTCAGGCCGCGGCCGGAGTGATCGAGCCACACGCGCAGGGCCGGGCCTTCGCGCGTGACTTGGCGATAACGGGGGCCGGAGTAGACGAGGCTCTCGCCATAAGCGACGTGCCGCGCGGCCAGCGCGAGGCGAGCGCCGACGTCCTGCTTGTTCTTGGGATGGATGTCCTTCTCCTCGCCGATGTCGGTGATCACGGCCATGCCGGTCCTCTTGAGGTCAAGCGTTTTGTCCTGCGCCTCCTGCACGGTGGGCCAGCCGACGGCGTTGCCGGGGGCGAAGTTGGCGAGTTGCACGAAGAGGAAGGGGAAGTCGCCCAGGCCCCAGTTGGCGCGCCAGTCGCGGATCATGCTCACGTGCTGGTGGCGGTATTGATCGGCGAACTTGTTGCCGGCGTTGCTTTCGCCCTGATACCAGATGGCGCCGCGAATGGCGTAGGGCAGCAGCGGGACGATCATCGCGTTGTAAAGACCGCCGGGCGTGTGCGAATGGCCGGGGCCAAGCGGCGCGGCCGGGCGAGGCCCCTGCTTCTTCGCTTCCCACTCGGCGAGCGCCTTGTCGTAGCGCTCCTTGGCGGCAGGATACTTGGCGAGGATGTCGCGCCAGTTGGAGAGCACCCAGTGCATCGACGGGTCGGCCTCGATCAGGCTGAGCCGCGTCCAGGCCTGCACGGGCGTTCCGCCCCAGGCCGAGCGGATGAAGCCGACGGGCACCTTGAGATGCTTGTGCAGTTCGCGCGAGAAGAAGTAACCGACGGCGCTGACCTCCGGAATCATCTCCGGCGAGCAGACCTCCCACTTGCCCTCGACATCGTCGAGCGGCGTCTCCGAGGTCTTCAATGCGACCTGGAAAATGCGCATCTGCGGATAGTTCGCGGCGGCGATTTCAGCGGCGGCGTTGGTGGAGTTCTTCACCGTCCACTGCATGTTCGATTGTCCGGAGCCGACCCACACCTCGCCCACGAGCACATCCTGAATCGTGATCTGGTTCTTGCCCTTGATGGCGATGGTGGTGGGCGACGACTGCGCGGTGACAGGCGTGAAGTAGACCTCCCACTTGCCCTCGGGCGTGGCGGCGGCGGTGCTGGTTTGGCCGAGCAGCGTCACGCTCACCTGTTCGCCGGGATCGGCCCAGCCCCAGATGCGCAGCGGGACGTCGCGCTGCAGCAGCATGTGGTCGCCGATCAACGCGGGCAGGCGAACATCGGCAAAGACGGCGGTGCAAAGAGAGAGCAGGAACAGGATGCGTTTCATGATGAGTTACTCCGAAATATCTTCCTTGCCGGGTTCGGGCAGCCAGAAGCTGGCCACGAGGCCCACGGCGTAGACGAGAAATCCAATGATGGCGGCGGCGGTGGCGAGCTTGGTGAAGGGCGTCGCGCCGGGGGCGATGGTGGCCAACTGCGCCGTGATGGCGGCAAACGAGGTGCCGAGCATGCGCCCTCCTACGTTGGCCGCGAAGCTCTCGCCGGTGCCGCGCAGATGCACGGGGTACATGCGCGGCAGGTAGTTCCCCCAGAAGCTGAACTGCGCCACGGTGAACAGGCCGCAGAAGAAGATGCCGTATTTGGTCATCTCCAGGTTGGAGGTAGCGAAGAAGTAGAAGACCACCGGCAGCACGATGAGGCCGGGGATCTGGAAGAGGCGGATCAGCTTCTGGCGCGAGGCGATGCGCACGGCGAGGATGGCGAGCAGGACGCGGCCCACTAGTCCGCCGATCTCCTGCCAGGCCTGCACGCTGCTGACGATCTTCTGCTGCAGCGGGCGGGCGAGATTGGCCACTTCGGGCAGTCCGGGCACGATGCGCGGGATGTGCTGGATGGCGCCGAAGGCCGCGCCGTAGCTCATGGCGAACATGAGCATGGTGATCCAGGTGGTGCGCGAGAAGCGCGGGGCGAAGATGGCGGTGAGGGAGGGGCGCTGGAGCGTCCCTTCGGCCTTCTTGCGCGCCCACACGGGCGATTCGGGCAGGAACGGCCGGATGATCATGAGCGGGATGGCCGGGATGACGCCGCTGATGAGCGTATAGCGCCAGGCGGCATGCGCGCCGTGGATGGCCGGGAACGATTCGCCATAAGTGACCGAGAGATAGTAAGCGCCCGTGACCATGATGCCGCCGATGGAGGAAAAAGCCTGCGTATAGCCGAGCACGGATTCGCGCTGCTTGGGATCGGGGAAGAGTTCGGCCAGCCAGGCCACGGCGGCCACGAATTCGACGCAGACGCCGACGAAGGTGGTGACGCGGAAGAACAGCAGCAGCGGCAGCGAGGTGGCGTAACCGGCCAGCACGGCGGAGATGGCGTAAAGCAGGATGCTGAACACAAGCACGCGGCGGCGTCCGAACAGGTCAGTGAGGTAGCCGCCGATCAGGCCGAAGAAGCCGCCCGCGATGGCCGGCACATAGAAGAGCAGCGAAACCCAGTTGGCGTACTCCGGAGTGCCGGGTTTGAGTCCGCCGAGGTCGGCCAGCGCGGGGCCGACGATGAGCGGCAGCACGAGGATTTCGTAGATATCGAAGGCGAAGCCAATGGCGGCCACGATGCAGATCAGCCATTGGGTGACAGTGAGAGCGGGTCGCGATTCTGGCATGGAAACAGAGAGTGTATCGCGAATCCGGCCTTTGGTCGCGGAATTGCCCGCTACGCGGCGACGGCGGAGTGGCCGCGTCTACTTGCGGAACTCCAGGAAATACTGGTGCGGCAGAAACGTGTGCTGGGCCGATTGCTTGAACCCGGCGGCGGCGAACTCTTTGCGCACCTCGTCCTCTGAGATCTTCATCGACACGGGCGGGCCGACGGGGAGGTCGCGTTTGTGGAAGTCGATGTTCACGATGCGGCCGCCCGGCTTCAGCGCCGCGCTCAGCTTCTTGTAATAGGCATCGCGGTTCTCGATGTGGTGCAGCACATCGCAGATGAAGATGGTGTCTACCGACGCCGCGGGCAGTTTGGGATCGTCCGGCGTCGCGAGCACGGTTTCGATCTTCTCGCCCTTGGTCTTGGCCAGCAGACCTTCGCTGATGTCCACGGCATAGACCTTCGCGACATGATGCGCGAAGCGGCGCGTGAAGTAGCCGGAGCCCGACCCGATGTCGGCGATCACTTCGGTGGGCTTCAACTTCAGCGCCATGATCACCTCGTGCGGCTTCTGCCAGGCGTCGCGCGCCGGGTCTTCGAGCACTTTGGCGTATTCGTCGGCCGAGCGCGGCGGATGATGCTGGTGCTTCACCTGCGCCACGGCGCACGTGGCGGCCAACAGGAGAAAAAGAGTCCTCATACTGACATTGTCCTCTTTTTCCCATAGACGAAGTAGATGGCCAGGCCGATGCCAAGCCAGACGAGGAAGCGCAGCCAGGTCTCCAGCGGCAGGCTGAGCATGAGCAGCAGGCACATGGCGATGGAGATGAGCGGCAGCAGCGGCACGAGCGGCACGCGGAACGAGCGCGGGCGGTCAGGCTGGGCGCGGCGCAGGACGATAACGCCGGCGCTGACGACGATGAAGGCGAACAGCGTGCCGATGTTGGTGAGGTCGGCCAGCGTGCCAATGTCGAGGATGCCCGCCGGGATGCCCACGAGAAGCCCGGCGATGATCGTGCTGATGTAGGGCGTCTTGAGCTTGGGATGGACGCGTGAGAAGGCGTCCGGCAGCAGGCGGTCGCGCGACATGGCGAACCAGACGCGGGCCTGGCCGAACTGGAAGACGAGCAGCACGCTCACCATGCCCGCCACCGCGCCCACGGAAATGATGCGGCGCAGGCCTTCGAGGCCGACATCTTTTAATGCCTGGGCCACGGGCGCGGCGTTGCCGAGCGTGGTGTAGTTGGCAATGCCGGTGAGCACCAGCGCCACGGCCACGTAAAGGATCGTGCAGACGAAGAGCGAGGCGATGATGCCGATGGGCAGGTCGCGCTGTGGGTTCTTGCACTCCTCGGCGGCGGTGGAGACCGAATCGAAGCCGATGTAGCTGAAGAAGACGATGGCCGCGCCGGTCATGACGCCGGAGAAGCCGTTGGGCAGGAAGGGGTGGTAGTTGTCGAAGTTAATGGCGCTCGATGCGCCGAAGACGAAGATGAGGATGGCCACCACCTTCACGGCGACCATGAAGTTGTTCGCTCCGGCCGACTCGCTCACGCCGCGCACCAGCAGCACCGTGAGGGCCATGATGATGAGGAACGCCGGCAGGTTGAACCACGCGCCGGTGGCTTGCCCGCCGACAAACATGGGTTCTGAGAGCTCGCGCGGCAATTGAACGCCGAAGATCGATTCGAGGATTTGATTGAAGTAGGCAGAGAAGCCCACAGCCACGGCCATGTTGCCGACGGCGTATTCGAGGATGAGGTCCCAGCCAATGATCCAGGCGAACAGTTCGCCGAGCGTCGCATAGGCGTAGGTGTAAGCCGAGCCGGCGATGGGAATCATCGAGGCCAGCTCCGCATAGCACAGCGCGGCGAAGCTGCAGGCGAAGGCGACCAGCAGGAACGACAGCGCGATGCCCGGCCCGGCGCCGGGACGGCCAATGGTGGAGGCTGCGTCGAGGCCGTGGCGGAGCAGGTCGAGCACCGGCGCGTGGAGGATGGAGTGATAGGTGAGCGTCTCGCCGGCGGCCGCTGTGCCCGTCAGGATGAAGATGCCCGAGCCGATGACGGCGCCCACGCCCAGCGCGGTGAGGCTCCACGGACCGAGCGTCTTGTTGAGGCGGCGTTCCGGCCGCTCGCTGTCGGCGATCAACTGGTCGATATTCTTGGTCCGGAAGAGTTGGCCCATCGCATGAGGATACACGGTGCGGGGGCGATCAGGCACGCAGTAATGACGGAATGTGGCGGAAAATGGCGGTCGCGAGTGATCGGGGCACTCACTTCCACTTCGCGGTGTCGATCCTCCGGTGCGAAGCCATCACCTTGTCGAATTCAGGATCGTGTGTCCACTTCGCGACAAGGTCGTTGAACTCGGCGTGTGGGGCTGACGCAGTGCCGGGTTGGTCGTGTTCTTTCCGGCGCAGGGCATGGTCTGTTTCAGGAGAGACGGCATGTGCGACTTCCTGGATTCGATTCGCCAGATTCTTCACTCCAATTCCCTGCCCCGCCGTGAGCGCATCCACTCCACGCCGCCGCGCCACCAGTCGCCGAGGGCTTCGTTCAAAGGCCGTTCCAGTCGCCCCGGCTTCACGGTGAGCGCTTCGATCAGCACATCCTCGCCGAAGATCGACGCCTCCTGGCGCACGTTGCCATCAGGGGCGACGATGCGCGACTGGCCGTGCGAGCCGCCGCCGGCGCGATTAGCCGGTGCGTTGGCAGCCACAATGTGTACGCCGTTTTCCACGGCCCGCGCCATCAACTGCGCGCGGTAAGGCGCGAGCTTCGACTCCTGCTCCACGCCTGACTCGTGGCTGATGTAGTAGGCCACGCGCGCGCCTTCGATTGCCGGCAGGCGGATCAACTCGGGGTAGCGCTCATCGTGGCAGATGATGACGGTCGAGGTCACGCCTTCCAGTTCAAAGTAGGCGATGTGGTTGCCGGGCGTGAACCACTTCTCGCCGGCCAGGTAGACCTTCGCGTAGCGCTCCACCAGCTCGCCCTGGGCGTTGATGACGAGGGCCACGTTGTAGAGGCGCGAGGCGGTCCTGTGGGCGCTGCCGACGATGGCGGCGATCTTGTATTCGCGGCAGGCCGCGCGCACCTGTGCCTCGGCGGCGGCGAGTTGCTGAGCCGTCACGGCAAGCACGGCGTCGCGGTCGTAGCCGGTCAAGGCGCATTCAGGAAACACGGCCACGCGCACGCCTTGCGCGGCCAGCTGGCGCAGATGGGACACCACGCGCGGCGTATTCTCCTCGATGTTGTGCGTGGAACGAAACTGCACCGCGGCCACTTTGAGAGACACGGCGCCTGAAGACACCTGTCGCGTTTGCGCGGCGAGGGAAAGGGGAGAGAGAAGAAACCAGCGGCGGCGCATAGCAGCCAGTATAGGCGCCGGTGCACCGCCGCGTGGGCAATGAAGGACGAGGGAAGAGGCTTAGCGCTTGCGCTGGCCCTTGGCGATCTGCTTGGTCTTCTTCTTGTTGGAGCCGCGGGCGACGCTATCGGGGCGTTTGCCTTTGGGAGCGGCCTTCTTGCGCGCGGCGCGCTTCTTCTCTTTGCGTTCTGCTTTGTCTGCGATGTTCTTCGTGTTCATTCTTCGATCTTCAATCCTGCGAATTTTTCAACAATCTTCTTCATGCCATAGCCAGGAAACAGAATGGTGAGCTTGGCGTCCTCACCATCGCCTTCCCGGCGGAGCACCTTGCCACGGCCATACTTCGGATGTTCCACCTCCGAGCCCGCGCCGAACCTTCGCTTGGGGCGCACGGGCCTGGAGGCGATTGCGGGCTGGGGCGGAGCGACCGCCGGCGCCGGGCCCGGAGCCTGCGCCCCAGCCGGGGTATCGGCCGGAGGCCTCATGCCGCGCGACTGGAAGAACTCCGAGATGTTCTCTAGAGAATTATAAGTCTTTCCGGTGTAGAGGTTGCGGCGGGCCGATTCGCGCACCTCGTGGCGCTCCAGGCCGAGGTTCACTTCGCCGGCGGCGGCGGAGAAATCCAAGCGGTCGGCGGCGCCCTTCTTGTCCACCACTTCAGGAGGCACCTCAGAGAGGAAGCGCGACTTGATGGCCGGCTCCAGCGGCCCGCCGCCAAACTTGCGCCGCGCCCGCGCCCAGGACAGCGTGAGCTTCCGCTGCGCCCGCGTCATGCCGACGTAACAGAGCCGCCGCTCCTCTTCCATTGCCGTCTCGCTTTCGCGCGAACGCGAATGCGGGAACAGACCTTCTTCCAATCCGGCGAGAAACACCACCGGCCACTCCAACCCCTTGGCGTTGTGCACGGTGAGCAGCGACACGCGGGCACTCTCGTCCAACTGGTCCGAATCGGCCACCAGCGCCGCGTGGTCGAGAAAATCGGCCACCGTTTCGCCGCGCTCTGCGGCTTCGGCGGAGGCGTTGAGCAACTCGTTCAGGTTCTCCAGCCGCGACTCGTTTTCCACGGCTTTGTCCTGCTCCAACATGCGGCGGTAACCAGTGCGTTCGAGAATCGCTTCCATCAGCGCGCTCACCGGCTCAGTGGCGGCCATCGCCTGCAGCTCCTGCATCAGGCGGCGGAAGGCGGCCAGCGCGGCGTCGGCGCGCGAAGGCAGGGTCTTCTTTTCCAGCAGGTCGCCGATGGCCTCCCACACGCTCATGCGGTTCTGCCCGGCGTGCTGTTCCACCTGCTCCATGGTCGTCTTGCCGATGCCGCGCGCGGGCGTGTTGACGATGCGCATCAGGCTGACCGAATCCCGCGGCAACAGGCTCAGCTTGACGTAGGCCATCACGTCCTTGATCTCGGCCCGCTGGTAAAAGCTGGTGCCGCCGACGACGACATAGGGGACGCTGGTGCGCCGCAAAGCCTCTTCCATCTGGCGCGACTGGGCGTTGGTGCGATAGAGGATGGCGATGCGGTCCGCAGGTTGGTGGGCGAGCGATTTGCGGATCTCGTCGGCGATATAGAGGGCTTCGTTTTCGGCGTCGTAGGACTGGTAGACGGTGATCTTCTCGCCGGCCGCGCCATCGGTCCACAGCGTCTTGCCCTTGCGCTGCGTGTTGTTGGCGATGACGGTGGAGGCGGCATCGAGAATGCGTTTGGTGGAGCGGTAGTTCTGCTCCAGGCGGATGGTGACGGCGTTCGGGTAGTCCTTCTCGAAGTCGAGAATGTTGC
Organism: Acidobacteriota bacterium; assembly: GCA_017304135.1. Classification (GTDB taxonomy): domain Bacteria; phylum Acidobacteriota; class Terriglobia; order Bryobacterales; family Bryobacteraceae; genus JAFLBB01. Next base: position 9,542 of record JAFLBB010000071.1, read on the forward strand.
GGATGTCGGCCCCGCGCCAGCTGTAGATGGACTGGTCCTCGTCGCCCACCACGCAGACGTTGGAATGGTGGACGGTGAGCAGCCGCATCAGTTCATACTGGCTGCGGTTGGTGTCCTGATACTCGTCGATCATGAGGAACTCGAAGCGCGCGTTGTAGGCGTCGCGCGTCGCCTCGTCGTGGCGCAACAGGCGCACGGTTTCGAGCAGCAGGTCGTCGAAATCGAGCGCGTTGGCCTGGCGCAGCCTGTCCTCGTAGAGCTCGTAGATGGCGGCCAGCTTCTTGCCATTGGGGTCGCGCGCCTGGCGCAGCAGCTCTTCCGGACCATCCTTTTTGTTCTTGGCGTTGGAGATCCGGCTGAGGGCCTGGCGCGGCGGCAGGGCCTTGTCGTCGGCGCCCACCTGGCGGTAGATCTGCTTGATCAGCGCCAGCTGGTCGTCGTCGTCGTAAATGACAAACTGCGGCGTGAAGCCCGGCCTGATCTGCTCCAGAGGCGCGCCGTCGCGGCGCAGCGTGCGGACGCAGAAGCTGTGGAAGGTGGAAACCTGCGGGGTGCGGAAGTGGCCCGCCTGGGCCAGCAGGCTGTGCACCCGCTCGCGCATCTCGCCGGAGGCTTTGTTGGTGAAGGTCACGGCGAGAATCGACTCCGGGCGAACGGAGTGGTTTTCAATCAGGTGGCAGATGCGATGGGTGACCACGCGGGTCTTGCCGCTGCCCGCTCCGGCCAGGATCAGCAGCGGACCGCCGGCATGGCACACCGCCTGTTGCTGCTGCGGATTGAGTCCGGCGAGAAAATCCATAGGGTTGAGAAGGGCCGCCCGGGGGAGGAAATTGTCAGTTTACCATGCCCCCGCGGGTGGTGCGCGTGCTGAGGCTATGGTCTCCTGGGGCGGGGGTCGCAGGGCGTCAGGGAGGGGCGAGTGGCGGCTGGGCGGGAGCCGAAACAAGGGGAAAATCCCCACAGATGCGGATGTAGCATAGTTGTAAAGTACTAGAAGTACTGTTATCCTCTTTACAGTTATGGAAAAGCTACCGCCTCCCCCCCGGTTGGCTGATCGATCGGAGATCGACGCCGTCCTTCGCAGTTTGTACCGGCGCCGCATGGTTGTCAGGCGCCTGATCCGTTCGCTGGAGTGCTATGCCCAGGCGAAGCGCGCCTCGCATGCGGCCGGGTTCCTCCAGGACGCCCCGCCCGTGAGCCGTCAGATCCACTAACCCGCGCAACGGCTTTACCTTCGAAGCCGGTGCTTGTAACCTAGGCAGTTGCCGGTGCGCCTATTCGAGTGGCCGCTATTAGAAGCAGTCCGCCGTAGGGCGCATCCAACAAGCGATGCTGATCGAATTCGGACTGATCGAGCGGGCCAGTCAGGGAGACGATGCGGCGTTCAACCAGATTGTGCTGGCATACCGGAAACGGATCATGGGCACAATTTCCCGCCTCATTGGCCGGCCGGAAGACGTCGAGGATGTGGCCCAGGAGGTCTTCATGAGGTTGTATTACTCATTGGACCAACTCCGCTCACACAACGTCTTCGAGCCGTGGCTCTACCGGTTGACGGTCAACACCTGCTACGACTATCTGCGCAAACAGCGGCGGCGGCAGGAGTCGCGCATGGCCGATTTGAGCGAACAGCAGGTGGTGATGGCCGACGCCTCGGCCGCCGGCGAGCAGAGCACGGAAGATGCGCGCCGGGCCGGCATTCGCGAGTTCGTACAGGGGTTGCTCAACGAAGTGAGCGAAGAGGACCGGCTGCTGCTCACGCTCAAAGAGGTGGAAGGGCTGTCGCTCAAGGAGCTGGAGCAGATCTACGGGGTGAATGAGAACGCGTTGAAAGTCAGGCTGTACCGGGCCCGCCAGCGCGTGTTGCGTGCCTATGAAAAGTCAGGCGGAGACCCTCGTGCCCGCGCGGCCTCGGGCGGCGGCAGCGGGGGCGAGGAGCCTGACACGCCCCGTGAGGATATGATATGAGAGGTAGAGAGATGTTCGATCCCTTTCGCGGTTTGAACGATTTGTGGGCCCGCTACGGCGAGGCGTGCGCTCCGCCGGAACCAACGGCGGACTTCATGCCAGGCGTGTGGCGCAAAATCGAAGCCCGCCGCGGCTTCCTGTTCCAGTTCCGCTCCTACGCGCGCCGCATGGCGGCCACCGCGGCGGCGTTCAGCCTGTTGCTCATCGTGCTCCACTTCGCGCCTTTCGCCGGCAGCCGCGACGTCTACAGCATGACGTATATGGACACCCTGGAAGCTGACTCGGCCAACGACGTGATGGCGTTCGCCGCCAATGTGGCTGACGATGGCCCCGAGGAGCCTCGGTGACTCGCTCCTCCATTTCCGTCGCCCTCTACGTGGCCCTGGTGTTTGCCAGCGGAGTCACCGTGGGCGGATTCGGCCACTGGCTCTATGCCTCGCGCAGTGTCAGCGCCACTTCCGGGCGCCCCTCTCCAGAACAGTACCGGCGTCAATATGTGTCGGAATTGCAGTCCCGCCTGAAGCTGAACGACGAGCAGGTGGGCCAGTTGCAAAGCATCCTCGATCAAACCGGGATACTGTACAAACAGGTGCACGAAAAGCACCGCCCCGAGTACAAGGCCATCCACGAGGCGCAGACCAACCAGATTCGCACCCTGCTCACCCCATGGCAGTTGGCTGAATACGAACAGTACCGCATCGAACGCGAAGAGCGGATGAAGGCCCGCGCCAAACGCGCCTTCTGAGCTCGCCTGGAATCAAGCGTTTACCGTTCTCTCGGATTCCCCTTAGAACTCCTCTCCCCACCCTCGGCCTAGTGGTACTTAACCCCCAACAGTACCAGTTGAGCCAATTCATTCAAAGCGTACTATTTACGCTTCCTCCGCGCTCCTGTAAAGTTTGTGTGAGACGGGTGTATACCTTAGACCACCTTATTTTCGGAGACCCATTCGTGACCTCACTCCTCCTCCAGTTCTCCTACCTCCAGGTGTTGGACTACCTGACCACCATCGCCTTCCTTCTGCTGGGTGTACAAGAGGGCAATCCCCTGGTCCGGTTGTTCATGGAGCATGCGCCGACCCCGCTCTGGGGCCTGGCCGCCGTGAAGGGCATGGCCCTGCTGTTGGGTCTCTATTGCCTGCGGTCCGGCAAGTTCCGCCTGCTCTCGCGGGTCAATATGATGTTCGCCGCAATTGTGGCCTGGAACATGGTGGCGCTCATCCTGGGCGCGGCCAAATTCGCCTAACGTTCTCTACCCTTCTGTCGCCGTTCACCTCCCGCTTCCGGCCGGGGCTGCTCGTCCCCGCGCTCTCCCACAAGCGCCTGGCAGGTGGATTTATGTATCACAACACGTAATAAATTCTTCTTATAGAGGAAATTTTCTCCTCAGACCGAAATTTCTCTTGCCACCACCGCCAGGGCGTGGCATAATTGGATCACTTACTAGTTAGTCATCAAGACTAACCTGCATTCCTAGTAGCGAGTCCTAGCTCGCTGCTACCCCCTCTCAACGCGAGGCCCCGGGGCACCCCCCCGGGGCTTAAAATTTATGGGGACTCATTTCCCCGCCTTTCGACTCCCTCAGTCAATCTCCAGCAGTAAATACATCAGTTGCCCGCCGCGCTCAATGTGCAGCGCCACCGGCTGGCCGTGCGCCATCGGCTCCACGGCTTCGCGCAGGGCCTCCACGTTGAGCACGACCTTCTGGTTGACGCGATGGATGATGTCGCCCGGCTGGAGGTGGTTAGCCTCAAGCGCCAGGTCGGCGGTGACACCGGCCACCACGGCGCCGGTGTAGTCGCGCAGGTTCTGGAAGAGGCTGGTCACTTTGTCGTCGAGGTCGACGGCCAGAATGCCCAGCTTGCGGATGCGCGAGCGGTCCGGGGAGACGTGGGTGAGCAGGCGGTCGGGATCGCGCGGGCGCTCGAGCACGGCCACGGCGACGGGCCGCGTTTGGCCGCCGCGCAGCACACTGAGATGGATCGTCTTGCCGGCGTTCTGATAGATGTTCACGCCAAACTGCCGGGCGTTCTCGATGGGTTTGCCCTCCAGCGTGAGGACGATGTCGCCCACCTTGAGCCCGGCGGCGGCGGCGGGGCTGCCCGGCGTCACATCCTCAAGCAGCACGCCGGCATCGCGCCCCAGCTCAAGCGCGGCGGCCAGCGTCGGCGTAATCGTCTGCGCCAGCACGCCGATCTGCCCGCGCCGCACACGCCCATGCTCGCGGATCTGGTCATACACGGTCTTCACAATGTTCGACGGCACGGCGAAGCCAATGCCATCGGAACCGCCCGACGGACTCAGGATGAAGGTGTTCACGCCCACCAGCCGGCCGTGCGAATCCACCAGCGGTCCGCCCGAGTTGCCGGGATTGATGGCCGCGTCGGTCTGGATGTAGATCATCGGATCATCGGGCCGCACCTGCCGCGCCACGGAGGAGACAATGCCCATGGTGACCGAGTTGTCCAGGCCGAGCGGCGAGCCGAAGGCGAACACGATGTGCCCCTGGCGCACCGACTCGCTGTCGCCGAAAGGCACGGCCGGCAGCGCCTCACCGGCGATTTTGAGCACGGCAATGTCGGTTTCGCGATCGAGCCCGGTGAGCGTGGCATCCACCAGTTTGCCGCTCGCTTTGAGGATCGACCGCCGCGTCTGCGCCTCTTCGCCCGTCACCGGCAGCAGCACCTGGATGCGCCGCGCGTTGGCCACGACGTGGGCGTTGGTGATGATGTGACCGTCGGTCGAAACGATCGTCCCGGAGCCGTTACCGCGGGCCGTGCGCAACACGCCCGGCGCTTCGTCGTTGCCCGCGGCATAGGAGCGTACGAGAATCTGGACCACGGCGGGACTGGTCCGGTCCACCAGTTCCTGAAACTGGTTGGAAAGGGCGCCCAGCGGCACTTGGGCGGAAAGCAGACAGGGGAGCAGGAAAAGCGGGAGAGTCCTCACATAGGAGAGGATACTCGGTGGTTCCGTTTGGTTTCGGAAGGAGACCCACTTTGCGGGGTAGAGCCGGGATCTGCCGCTCTGGGAAGAGGAGTGGTACGCCCGAGAGGATTCGAACCTCTGGCCTTCTGCTCCGGAGGCTCTTCCAGGCCCATTTCTCGAGTTGCGAGGAGTTGCGATAACCGCCGTAAGCTATTGATAAACTGGAATTAGTAGAGTAAGCGAGGTTTGGGGCCGTACCTTCAAATTTCCCCCGTTTGGCTGAGTGTGCACACAAACTGCACACATTTTATGGATCCAACCCGCGGCCTCCCCGCCGGATGAATTCGTCCAGAGTGGCGGCTCGAACCCGACGCTGGCGCCCAATCTTTACGGCTTCAATGGAACCGCGTCTGATGAGCTCATAAACTCGCTGTCGAGAGACACCCAGACGTTTAGCAACTTGGACGGCCGTCATTAGCCCTTCAGAAGGCACAGGGCGATTTTCACTCGGCTGGGCTGCAGCCATTGCCTCGGGCTGAGGGGCCTTCACAGCCGAGTTCTCTTGCTCCAGAAGTTTGAGTTCAAAGGAAAGTGACTTCAGGCAAGCCTCGGCGCTCATCACGACTCCGAAGTTCGGCTCAAAGCCCCATCCAGCTAGTGGGAAGCGCTTGATCTCGGCTTCCCTCCCCTGAAGTTCCAGGGATTCCCGCAACAGCTCATTCCGCGCCTTCAGGCGAGTCCGCCACTCGATCATCAGGCGTTGTATCGCCGTCGGCCGGACGGAAACATCCGGCCGAAACACGGGCGAGAAGGGGAGGGTGACTGCCGGAAGTCTTGGGTGAATCTTCAGCTGGTGGGAAAGTTCTTCGCGTACTTCGGCGGTGAGTCGAATCAGGAGCGTATCCGTTGAAGCGTTCGACGCGGCCAATCCCGTAGTCTTTGGCGGGGTCATGCCTCAAGCTAGCACGCCGGGCAAACCAACCACGCGTGATTTTCGAAGTACATGTAGACGGCACGGTTTCCTCCATCTGAATCTGCGTTTTTCGGATGGTTGCGATTGCCGTCTAAGCGATTGAGCGGCATACTGGTTGCGCATTTCGCCAGGGGGACATGTAGATGTATATACATTATATGGATATATTAGGGCCCACAAAATGAGTGCGCATACCCGTTCCTGCTCAGGCAAGCCGCTTCCACCCGTTGCGCCGAGTATTTCTGTGCCAGCCGGATGATGCCCAGGCAACCGCGATAGCCCATCTCCGGATGCGGCTTGTCGGCCATGATGCGCTCGAACAACCGGGCGGTGTTCGGACCGATGGTCTGTGTCCACTAGACCATGCGCGAAGGTGTCCACTCCAGGTGCGCGCTATTGCTCTTCGGGCGGTGCTCATGCTTGGTGTTGGCTTGCCCACGCCCACGCACGTGCGAAGCCACGCGCGCGCCCTTGTGCAGGATCTCCACCGTGGTGGGCGTCGAACGGATCTCGAAAATCTCCTGCAACAGGTTGTAGGGCACGCTGTAGAGATTGGAATTGAACGCCACGTGATAGTCGATGTTCACGCGCGCACGCGACCACTCGGTCAGACCGAACGCTTCCCCCGGCAGTGGCTTCAAGGCCGGGTTCTGCGCAGGAATCTGACGGATCCTGCGCATCGCAGGCTATCCGGCCGCGCCCGATTTTGGCTACGCTGCGCGGTTTGATAGACAACGACTGGACGAAGGAATTGGGATGGCCGGGCTGCCGTGTATGACACCCCAGAATCTGTGCCTCCAGGGATTTCACTAGCGGTCGAAACCGCACAAATCAAGAACTGCGGCCGTCGGGCCAAAGTCCGCGGTTCGCTGTTCCTAATCTATTGACACGCAAGCGGTTCCGCGGCGCAGGCCGTCGTTTGTCCCTGCGTCACTGCCGCACAGAGGTCATTTTTATCCCCGTGCCAATTTCCAGTAGGTAATAGATCTAGTAAATAGCTATTATCCCCCTCAGTCTCCTCGTTACGTCCCTGAAAGGGCAAAACGGACGCCCTGGTGGGCGAATAGCCCCAATCCGCCAGAACACTGTCCACCAAGCAGTTGGTTCGAGGTGCGCGAAAACGCGTCGGCCACGCGTCCCAGCCCCGGCGGCCGAAGCCAGGTACTCACCGTCCAGTCGGTCCTTAAGATGATCGTCGACGGACTCGTCGAGACAGCTGGCTGTGCGCTCGCCAGAATCTGGCTGGTTGGCCCCGGCGACATTTATGCAACCTGCCACATGGGGTACGAATGCCCCTCTCGTACCCGCTGCTTGCACCTGGTGGCCAGCGCAGGCCGGTCCCAACGACAACCGCAGAGCTGGAGTGGTATTGATGGCGCTATCCGCCGCATACCTCTCGGGGTGCGGACCTGCGCCATCTACGCCCGTGTCTCCACCAGTGACAAGGGGCAGAATCCCGAGAATCAGGTGCAGGAGCTCCGTCGGTTCGCAGCCACGCAAGGATGGACGGTTGCCGAGGAGTTCGTGGACTTGGAATCCGGCGCCAGCAGCCAGCGTGCGCGGTTCAACGCCATGCTCTCGGCCGCCTCACGCCGTACTTTCGATGTGCTGCTCTTCTGGTCTTTGGACCGTTTTTCCCGCGAGGGGGCCCTCAAGACTCTGCACACCCTCAATCTGTTGAGCTGCTGGAAGGTGGCATACCGGAGCTTCACGGAGCCCTACCTCGATTCGGCCGGCGTCTTCAGCGACGCCATCATTGCCCTCCTGGCGACTCTGGCCAAACAGGAACGGGTGAGGATGCGAGAGAGGGTGAGCGCGGGATTGGACCGGGCAAGGAGAGAGGGCCGCCGGCTGGGCCGCCCCCCGAAGGTGTTCAACCGGGGCCGCGTGCTGGAACTCCGCGAGCTGGGCCGGTCGTGGAATGAGATTGCGAGGGAGTTGGGGATCTCACCAACGGGAGCCCGCCGGGCGTGGCGTGCCGCTCAGACGCCCCCTGCCGAAAACCTCGCCGAGGAGTTCCAAGAAAAATGACGGAAAGACAGCCAGTTCCCAAAGGAGGCAAGCCCTCACCAAAAAGGATGATTTAGGCAGGGGCAAGGATACGCTGGCGGCCGACGTGGCGGCATTCGCATCCCATCTGCTTGAGAAATACGCCCAGCGATTCCGGCGCCGGCCGGTGGCAATCAAGAAGAGGATCCTCAAGATCCTGGCCACCCAGTTGCCTCCCTACCCGCGGCCGGCGGGGAGGAAGCCCTCGGAGAACGTCTCTCGTGCATGCCGGCTCTATGCGGAGCATCAACGAGAAGTCCGGGACGGCGTGCGCCAGAGCGTGGATTGGCTGGGAATTGCCAGGGCGTGCAGCCCTGCCTTCGCGGCGGCCCGCTCGCATACCCGCCGGACGGAACTTCTCCGCCGCCTCCAGAGTGCGGTCTATGCCCGGCGGAAGCGGACATCCCGGCGCCGGGTTCGTCGGACGGACAAACGACGCCGGAGTATTCATTTGCTCAGGACTGGGGCACTCTCGGAACCGGAGGCAGACGCCTCCCAATCTGATGGATAGGAGGGTTGATGATGCCCAGAGGCAAATCGAAAGAGCAGTTGCAGGCGGAGCTGGCAGAGGCCAACGACTACATCGAGGAGTTGGAAAGCAAGCTGGATGACATCGCCGGCATTGCCGTTGAGGACGAAGAGGAAGACGACGAGGAGGATGACGATTACGACGAGGCGGCGTGATGCAGTCTATCCCCTTCCGGTCTGAGGTAGGAGGAGTTGGGGCGGCTTTGGGGTGCAAATCCCGGGGCCGCCTCTTCTGCCTATGGCACGAGGTCCCCGCGGGGTCGCCGATGGAGCAACCGCCACTGCGGGGACCAGATCAACCAGTCGCTCGGTCCGCCGGCCACGCCAACACGAAGATCACCGAGGAGTACACCATCGTCCAAATGCGGCGGCAGGAGGAGTTGACGCGCCAGATTCAGGACAAACGGGCCAAGGGGGCGAAGCGGCGCCTGCAGGTCGTGAATAAGGAGACGGCGGCCTGAGACGCTGCCAGCAGAAGCCTCAGCGTAGTGGCTGCAGTATCTTCGCTTCGAAATCGAACACCTTGCAGTCCAGGTTTTGGACCAAAGGTGCGAACGTGTCGGCTTCTTCGCTTGTCGTGATGATCACCTGCTGAGTTGCTCGTCCACACGCGGCGAGCCGCCGCAGGAACGTCCCCAGATCACGTCTGTGGGCGCCTTGCTGCTTCGGTTCGTCCATCACGAGCACGCCCGGGTGGTTCGTGGGTTGGGAACGGGCGACCTCCATAAGCCCATTCACATAGGCCCAGATCATGCGGATAAGATCGCTGGCCGACGTTGTGACCTCAAACTCGAATTTCTCATGCTCCGGCCGGAACGTGTCGTGAGAGATCCACAGTGAATCGGGAGCGAGGCTCTCGAAGCGGTATTCCCGGAGTTGCTGCCGCATACTCTTCTCCAATGCCGATAGCTTGCTGACGTCGGCGGCGGAGTGGTCTCCTTCCGGCAAGTCCTTCAACGCGGCCTGAATATTCGCCCAATCTGTGGCCAATTCAGAGAACTGCTGAAGCCGTCCGTCAAACTCGCCCAATGCCGACTCGGCCTTCTGAATCCACTCCTCAAGCTGCAGTCGTTGCCGTATCTCCCGTTCTTCCGGCACTCGCTCACCCATTAGGGTCTGGCGCAGCATTCTAATGTCAGTACGCTTTTGCTCGACTCGCGTTTGGTGGGCCTCGAACCGGGCTTCCTTTGCTGCCACCAACCGCAGCGTGTTCTGGCGCATCGCATTGAAGGTAGCCTTCTGTGCCTCGATAAAGGCGATATTGTCAACCAGCGACATCGGCGCCGCAGCTAATACCTGGGGCAATAGGCTGTCCTGTAGCGGCTGCTGGCACGTCGGGCATTCCCCCTGAGATACGTGCAGTGGCAGGACCGAGCCGAACTCGCGCAGCCGCTTGGTGTCTTTGTTCCTTCGCAGATCTTGATCGATTGCCGCCAGCCGGCGATCCACGTTTTCGAGCGCTTCCCGTTGCTGCTCCAGTTCGCTGAGGTATTCGTCAAGCACATAATCGTCCCGACGTAGCGCATGTTCCAAGGTCCGCAGTTCCGTCTGGAGTTGCTCGATCCGGACTTCGGTGTTGGCGGCGGGTTTCGCCTGCAATTCCTGTAGCGCTGTTCGCGCACCCTGCAGCCCTTGCCTCGCCGCTATCCAACGATCACCGTTGGGAACCACCATCTGGGGTGCGGGCTGTGGCGGCCAAACCGAGCCCGGCTCGCCGGGAACGCCGTTCACCACGCCGTTGATGGTCCGCGCCGCGCTCGACAGTGCCGCGAGCGTGTTCTGCCACTCGGTCTTGATCTGTCTCTGCTCCTCTCTAAGCCGCTGGCGCGCGATGGAGTTCCCGTAGGTGTCCAGCGCCAGCAGAAACTCGATAGCTCGTTCATCGACATCGCGAATCCGGAAATGAGTGGGTATGCGTGAGAGGAAACCTGCCCACCCACGCTTCTGCTCGATGATGCACATCGGGAAGATGCACTCCAGATAGAGCGGCGAATCCTCCTCCCTGAAAGTCGGCACCATTGGGAGCTTCCATCCCATGAAGCCTGCCAGCCAGTAGTGAAAGCCAGCCTCCCGCCGTGCGGCGCCGCCGACGCGGACGAAGTAATCGCGCTGACTGGCCGCCGCATCGGGTTTGGAAACGGTCGCGCCGTCCCACACGGATACAAGATTTCGATTTTGCTTGCCGGCCGCCGCGCGCCGGATTGTCGCGGTTTCACCGGAACGGTTCGAGATCTCCAGCAGAATCTCAGAGCTCACTACCGACATGGCCTTGCCGTCGACGATGATTGAGTCCGTCACCGCCGGGGGAAACGGTGCGTCGTAGGACGCGCTCAGCATCCCCTCAAGGCCGAGGCCGTAGATTATCGCGTTCACGCAGATCGACTTGCCCATGGTGTTCGGCGCGTGAATGACGTTGAGTTTGTCGTCAAAGTCCAGACGTACGCCGACCAAGCCTTCTGCAGTGCCGATGCGAATCAGGAGAGTGCGAATCAACAGACTCATAGTAGGGATTCCAGCTTCAGCAGGGCCTTCATTCTCGTCTCGCTGGCTCGCGAGCCGAGCTTATCGAGGAACTTCTTCTCCATTCGCATACAATCGGCCTGTTCGATTTGTTGGGCAATTGCGCTTCCCCTTGGGGTCAACTGCAACTGATTGTTGTGGACGACCGCCAGCAATCCCTCGGCGACGGCAAGCCGGAGCGCGCGATCAAGGCCAGGCTCGTAACGGACGATCACAGCCTCAGGCCCCACGTTCCCGTCCAGGAATCCGAGGAGTGCGCGCTGGCGGGCCACATCGCGAATTGCCCAGTTGAGCACGTGCAACTTCTGGAGCGTCGCCTTGGCTTTTTGGCTGCACTTCCACAGAATCAACAAAACGATGCCGATCTGCCAATGCGGGCGGAGGTCACCGGGAATCGTGATCGGGCGCCGCCGAAAAGTGATTGGAACGGACAACTCGGGAATGCTCAACCCTTCATCAGGCATCGCCACCCTCCGGGAAATTCAGATTGCATTGGGCCAGCCACTCAGAAACTGCCTCGTATCCGAGGATCGTCTCTGCGCCGCGAGGCAGCACCTTGACGTCGTTGCGCAAGGTGGCAGTGTAGTCGGTCACAACCGCGTTGAGCCGGTCGCTCGGATCGAGGGTGCTGGTGTAGTTCTCCATGGCCAGCGACGCGGCGCGCGCGGACTTGATCTCGATAATCCGCTCATAGCAATCGGGGCTGATGGTGCGGATCTGCTCCAATATGTTCTCGCCCTCGATGGACCGCGCGACCAGCAGGTTGCGGAAGTTGATCCTGTGTTCCCTGGACCTGAGTGTTGACAGCCGTGCAAGCTTTCCATCAACGACCTGTATGAGGTTGTCGTTTTCCGCCGCCCAGTCCTGCACCTGCGTGGGCTCAGCTTGGGGCATGTCTAGCGCGATCGCCACGTCCGGAACGCCAAGTAGCTTGTTACGCGCGACCGGGAACGAACCGTCGTCGTGGATCTGTATCTCGAAATCCTGGGAGATGTAGGGCAGGCACTTCGCACACACTTCTTGCGATTTCTTGTTGGCGAACACGATCAGTTGCTTGTTGTCGTGTTCCGGTATGATGAAGAACCAGCGTTTCAGCACGGTTTGCCCCAGGACTGCCTGCAATCCTTGCTGGTTCACCATGAGCTTTGAGATATCCGCCGAAAGCTTGATGCGGTGCTTCTCGTATCGCTGCTTGATGGTCAGGCGACCCTCAGGTGCATAGCATTGGATGCCGACACCACTCCGAGTGAACGCTTCCAGCCCCAGGTCGCCCTGGCACTTGTCCGGAATCTTTTGGAAGTCCTCCGGCCCGTAGTGAAGGACGAGCAGTTCTTCAATGTAGTTTTGCCATTCCTTGCCGTCCCAGGATTTCAGCGTTGTCATGTCTACCTCTATGCGGCGGTCACAATTCATCCCGGAAAGCACGGTCCAGAACGGCCAGCAGCAGGGCATCGAGCTTGGCATTGGCGCGGATTTGTTGCCTCTTCACCGCATCTGTCTTGATGCAAAGCTCATCGAACCAGACGTGCTGCCGAAACGAAGGCACTGGGATTGGGATTCGAAGGAGATCTTTGGAACTCAGCGTCCGGTTCCAATCCGCACTTCCCGGGGACGCCTTGCCCACGTCATGTAGCCCTGCAGGAGTGAGTAGATGGGAACATACAAAGCGTGCAGTCGCAACCCCCGGAACCGGAACGCAAGTGAGATAGCGATGCGACCCGACTCGGCCGTCATCATCCGGACCGGCCACGGCAATCGCCCCTTCCCACGCCTTGATATTACTGATCACAATGTCTCCTGCATTAACCAGAAATGGCTTTTGCCGAGTGACCTCGGCCCCAACTAGTGTAGTGCGTCACGCGGACTGAGCATTATCGAGTGCGGCGCGGGTGCGTTTGACCTTCTCTAAGATGTCCGAGGCATTTGCGGTCCAGATGAAGGGCTTCGGCTGGTCGCTATGTTGGTCAACGTAGGAGTCGATAGCAGTGATCAGCTCTTCGACATCGCGAAACACGCCGCGCCGGAGTCGATGTTCGATCAGCTCGCGGAAGAAGCGCTCGGCCACATTGAGCCAGGAAGCGCTAGTGGGCGTGAAGTGCATTTGGAATCGCGGACGCTTCGTAAACCAGTGCTGCATCTTGGCGTGTTTGTGCGTGGCGAAATTGTCGGCAATGATGTGAAGTTCCTTGCCGGCGGGTGTGGTCTCGTCCAGCAGGCGCAGGAACTTCAACCACTCCTGGTGGCGGTGGCGTTGCTGGCACAAAGCTGATGACCTTGCCAGTGACGGCGTTCACGGCGGCAAACAGCGTCGCCGGTCCGTTGCGCTTGTAGTCGTGCGTCATGGTTTCGCCGCGGCCACGCTTCAGCGGTAACCCCGGTTGCGTCCGGTCCAGCGCCTGGATCTGGCTCTTCTCATCGCAGCCGAGCACCAATGCGTGCTCGGGCGGGTTGAGGTACAAACCGACGATGGCCACCAACTTCTCGGTGAACTCCGGATCGTTGCTGACCTTGAAGGTCTCCCCAAAATGGGGCTTCAGACCATGAGCCTTCCAGATGTGCCACGCCGTCACCCGCATGCGGGCGGCTATTTTCAGCAAGCGCAACCGGATCGTCGCCACCTGCACTTCGGCACACGGAGAGCCCTGCAACGCCAGCCGTCGCCTCGCAGACACCAGCACATACGCTAGCGAGGAGAAGTAGATCCGCAGTTGATTGGCCCACATCGTCTCGGTGCTCAGTCGGTGCTAAACGAAGGGGCTCCAGCACGATTGACTGCATCGCGCGTGCAATAGCCGCAGCGGCATGCTGCCGCTACCAAAACCCGATGCGGTGGATTGCCAATGGCTGATTGGGGTACGCTCATACGGAATGCGTCAACCGGCTAACCACGTGCAGCGACGGGATGCGTCTACAATCGACTGTGGCTTTGGACGGTGCAATAAGTGTTTTCCCCGAAAATAGGGCTCTAAGCCGATGGATGCCAGTCCGCTTATTTGCCAGAATAATGCGAATGTCGATTCCAGATTGCGAGCCCGAATCCGGGGACTGGGGGTATTCCTTGGGTAAAGTTGCCACGGGCCTCGGTGTTGCGACCGACAATCTTCATCGGTGGATCGACAGCAAGGGCCTGCCGGCGCATGACGTCGGCCACCCCTGGAAGTTCAAGCTCTATGAGGTCAATGCGTGGGTTCGCTCGAGCAATGCCGATGCATCAGGGGAGACAGGCAAAGCGTGAAGCCTTCCGACAAAGTTCTGCTCGATTCGCTCGTCGGCACGCGGGTCAGGTTGCCGGGCCACTTCGAAGGACAGGTTGTCATCGAATCGGCACGCGCTCTGGGCTCCGGAGTTGAATTACGAGTCAGGCTGGCGAGTGGCCATCTCGACGAAGCCGTTCTCTCCGCAGACGATGTCGCCGGCCTACTCGACACCCGGCCAGGCGAGCCCGAAACGCTTCGACCGGTTGACGCCGATAAACTCCGCCTGCTGGTGGAGTCCGCCCGTGTGCGTCTTGCCTACGCTTACGACCGCCAGTTCGCGGTGAGCCTGTCTGGAATCCGCACTCTCCCGCATCAGATCGAAGCAGTCTATCTGAAGATGCTCCCACAGCCGCGCCTGCGCTTCCTGCTCGCTGACGATCCCGGCGCCGGCAAGACGATCATGGCGGGTCTGCTGATTAAAGAACTGAAGCTTCGCGAGGCCATTGAACGCTGTCTCATCGTGGTGCCTGCCCCACTAACCATCCAGTGGCAGGACGAGATGATGCGCTTCTTTGGCGAGACGTTCCAGATCATCCACACCGGCAACGACCAGCAGCAACTCATCAACCTCTGGCAGAGGGAATCGCTCGTGATAACTTCCCTCGATTACGCCAAGCAGGATGACGTGCGGGAGCGCATCTGGCAGCAGCGTTGGGACCTCGTCATTATTGATGAGGCGCACAAGTGCAGCGCCTACACAAAGCGCTCGGCAGGCCGGGGTGACGAGGTCGATAAGACCAGACGTTTCCAGCTTGCCGAGAAGTTGGCGGCGGCCGACAATCATTTACTGCTCTTGACGGCTACCCCGCACCATGGGGATGAAGACCGCTTCAGCCACTTTATCCGCCTAATCGACCCGGATCTCTTCCCGGAACCACACAAACTTGGAGAGGAGGCTGTCAAACTCATCCGCCAGGACATTCTGCGTCTCGGTCCCGATTGCCCGTGGGCCCTCCGCCGGCTCAAGGAAGACCTGCGGGACATGGATGGGAATCGGCTCTTCCCGGACCGCCACGCCCACACCGTTACGTTCAGGCTGAGCAGAGAGGAGTTTGACCTCTACAAGGCCGTCACGTCCTACATCAATGAGTTCCTTCCGCAGGCCAGTGGCAAACGCAAAACCAGCGTGGCGCTTGCCCGAACCGTTTTCCAGAGACGTCTCGCCAGTTCCACCCGTGCAATTCACGAATCCCTCTTGCGGCGTCTTAAGAAACTGCGGGAGATTGACCGAGAACTGCAGGATCTCCCTCCGGCGCACCGTGGGAAACGCTTGGCCTACTTGCAGGGCCGGATAACTGATGTCGAACAAGATGAGGACGACCTCGACGACGAGGCGCGCGATCACCTGCTAGACGAAACCACGATCGCGCAGGGCCTTGATCAGCTCGAAGCCGAACTTGCGGCGTTGAGCGAGTTGGAGGCGCAGGCGGCTATGGTTCGGCAACGTGGCCAGGACTCGAAGCTGGCGGCACTGAAGGAGTGCTTGACCAAGGCCGAGTTCCAGGAGCTCCACGACGGAC
>JAFLBB010000072.1 GCA_017304135.1 Acidobacteriota bacterium
GGGTTTCGAGGGGGCACCACCAATTGTCGCGGTAGGAGTCGAGGCGGCCGGGGGCGGTGTCGCGGGAGATGCCGGCGCCGACGTAGGGGTGAGCCTCGGGTTGGTGTAAGAGAAAGAAGGCGGCGGCGAAGCGGCGGTCATCGGGGGTGGCGGCGTCGAGGTAGGGCTGCGTGTAGGCGGCGAGTTTGGGATCGACGGCGGCAAGTTGGGTGGCGAGCGGTTGGGCGTCGAGGCCGAGAAGGGCAGCACGAGTAAAGGCGGCGAGCAGGAATTCACGCTGGACGGGGGGCGGGAGCGTCGTGGTGAGGGCGGCTTCGGCGAAGAGGCGTTGGGGGAGTTCGCGGTTCATCAGATTCGCGCCGTCTTCGGTGAGGCGGGGCTGGGTGGGGGAGTGCTGGGCGGCGATCTCGTGACGCCAATCGTAGTCCCAGTGCAGGGGAGAGGCCGGGACCTGGGCATCGTCCTCGGTGTCGGTGATGAGGAGCGGACGACGGACGGCGAGTTGTAGGAAGTCTGAGAGGCTGGGCGAGGCGAGCAGGCGGAGGTCGCGGAAGCGGCTGGCGGAGGAGGCGTCGAGGTGGGGCGCGGTGAGGATGCGGTCGATTGCCTCGCGGGCGGTGGGTTTGTCGCCGGATTCGATGCGCAGGCGGTTCAGGTGGTAGGCGATGGTGAAGTAGGCGGGCGAGCTTTCCGGCACAGCGCTGGCGGCTTCGAGGAGGCCGGGGGTGGCGGCGGTTTGGGGTGTGGCGTGCGTAAGAGCGGCCACGAGCCAAGGGAGAGAATGGGTCCGCTGCCAGAGGGCGAGGGCGGTGCGAGGGGAGGCGGGGGTGGAGCGCTGGAGGTGGAAGATCCAATGCGATAACTGGTTGGCGGCGAAGGGGGCGGGGTCGGCGGGTTTCGGCGGATCGTAGTCGGTGTAGACGGGATTGGGATCGGAGTTGCCGATGAAGTGGTCGTAGAGTTGGGTGTAGTTCCAGAGAGAGTCGCGGAGGCCATTGCCCTGGCCTCGGCGAGCGAGTAGGTTACCGAGTAAGTGGAAGTAGGTGAGATCGTTCTGCTCAACGCCGGAACGGTCGAGCAGGTTGGCGGTGATGGAGTGGATGGAGGCGAGCTTGGAATCGGCGAGGATGGCCTGGCCTTCGGGGATGAGGGCGGAGGTGGGGAGACCGGGCGTCCGGAGCATCGTCCGGAGGACGAGGTAGCGCGAGATGGTGGCCCAGGGGGAGTTGGGGTCGCGGCCGATTTCGGCGAAGCGGCGGCGGGCTTCGGCGTAGTTGGCGGCGTAGAAGTGGGCGGCGGCGATCTGATAGGCGCGGTCGGCCTGGATGAGGGCGGGAAGCGTGGCGGCTGCAGGGGGCGGTATGGTCTTCACAACGCCGCCGCAATTGGCGAAGACAGCGTTTTGGGCGGAGGTCCAGTCGCGAACGGCAGGACTGTGGAGACCGAAACGGCGGATGCGGTTTTCGAGGGTGTAGACAGCGGTGCGGTAGGCGTCTTCAGCGCAGTTCAGTGTGAAGGAGTTGGTGGCCTCGTCGAAGGCGAACTGGCCGGAGGTGAGTTCGGGGATGATGGGATGCGGAATGCCGGACACGCGGCTGCGGGCGCGCCTCCAGCGGGTAACCCAATCGTTGCCGGTTTTGTCCCACCATTGGGTGTCGCGGTCTTTGTAGTAGTCGCGGGCCTGATCGCGTTCGGAGGCGTCGAGGCCGGCGCCGGATAAGTAGCGGTAACTGAGAATTAAGTAAGAGCGCGCCCAGGTGGGCTGGATTACTCCTAAGTTTCCCTGGATGAACTTTTCGCGAGGCAGGTCAGGGTGGCGCTTGTAGTGGAAGACGGCCACAGCGAAAATAGGCCCGCAGGCTTGGGCGAGCCGGGTAGCCAGGTGAGGCAGAAATGGGGTGAGCAGCAGGGCGGCGAGCAGCGCGCGGCGTTTCATGGGGGCGTTCAGCGAAAAGTATAGATGCGCCGCACTGAGGATGGCAGACGCACGCCGGGCTCGTCAAGGCTGATGCCGGCGCTGGACTGGCAGGCAGGAAAGGCGAGCGGCGGCTCAATGCGCGTGCGCCCCATGCGGAAGAACATGGGCACGATTTCGTCGACGGGCAGGCCGGCCATCCACGATTGCGTCGTGCACCAGGAGGCCAGCGCGGTGATGGAGAGAAAGACGCCGGGGCCGAGGGCGCGGCGGACGTCGTGAAGTAGCGCCTTGTAGAAGGGCCAGGCCGATTGGGGCGCGTCAAAGTCGATTTGGAGAGCCTGTGTGTGCGTGACGGCGGGGACTTCGGCGATGATGCTGGCGAGTTGTTCGCGTTGGGCCGTTGTGAACTTGGCATCGCGGTGTTCGATGCGGACGACGGCCATGCGGTAGGTGCCGCGCGGCAGGACGAGGGGTTCGCGGCGGTGGTTGACGACGGCGGGCGCGGACTGGTTGAGATAGAGGCTGGCGGCGACGAAGGCGGCTCCGGTGTCGCGGGCGATCGTGCCCTGGGAGGCTCCCACGATGCGATACCAATACCAGTTCATCTTTGGCGGGGGAGCCGTGGGAGCCGAGGCGAGCAGGAGGGCGAGCAGCGGCGTCATGGCGCGACCTCCACGTCGAACATGGCCATCTCCACGCTGCCGGAGTGTTTCATCTGCACAATGATGCGGTAGGGGCCGGGCTTGGGGAAGCCGTAGGGGAAGCTGACTTCGGGGGGAATGGCGCCCATGTGGTGGAGCATGTGTGGGTTCGCCTTGGCCTCCGCGGTGAGTGAGAGCGAGGCCATGGGGACAGAGCCGCCGGGGTGGACGTGGGCGAACACGGAGCGGTCGCGGTGGAGGAAGGCGGCGTGGGCGGGCATGCCCATGTAGAGTTCCATGTCGCGGGCCGGCGCGCCGTGTTCATCGACGAGACGGAAGCGGAAGGAGGCGGGCTTGCGGGCGCGGTAACCGGCGGGATCGCGATCGAAGACGATGCGGGTGGTGGTGGAGCCAGGCGCGGCGGCGGGTGTGGGTCCGGCGGAGTCGTCGCCGGTGAGGGGCGCACCGGGCAGGGCGGTGGCGAGGGTGAATTCGCTGGTGATGGTTTCGGGGAAGCCGTTTTCGTGGACGAGGTCGCCATAGAAGGCATAGCGGCCGGCGGGCATGGCGGGGAGGTCGTGTTCGAAGAGGCCGGGGCCGGTCATGCCGGGGTGGAGGTGCCAGGCACGGTCGAGGTTGGGGAGGCTGACGACGTAGAGGTGCATGAGGTGGCCGTGGTCGGGGAGGAAGTCGTCGATCTTGCGGGTGGTGAGCCAGCCGGGATCGGAGAGTTCGATGCGGAGGAGGCCGTTGGTGATGGTGGGGGTGGCGGTGAGAGGTTTGAAGATGTAGCGGTCATAGGCGCGGGCCTCGGCGGTCCACCATAGGTTGCCGAGGTAGAGCGCGGCGATGACGATGGCCGAGGCGATGGCCATGGTGCGCCGGGCGCGGCTAATTTGGGGAGGGGCTGGGAGTGTACCGGGTTCGAGTTGCGATTCGCGGGCAGCAGCGCCGGCGATGCTGACAACACCGGCGGAGAGGATGAGGCCGAGAATAGCGAGGATGATGCCGAGGGGCACGTCCATTTGCTTTGTGGCTTGCGCCACGGCGGGAACGGGGACGCTCAACTTCCCTGCCCCGCGCGCGCCGTTGGCAGCGATGCGAACCTGCCAGGAGCCGGAGGCCATCATCCAGAGCGTGCCGCGAAAGAACTGCGGGTCGGCGGGGTCGCGCTGGGCGACGTCGGGCGTTGGGGCGAACTTCGCGCCGTCGCCGGTGAGGGGCGTGGGGGTGAGGCGGAGTTCGGTGAGATCGGGGGCGGAGGAGCGGATCTCTATCTCGGCCGTGCCGGGGATGACGAGCGGCGGGCGGATGGTGACGTAGAGCGGGTAGGGTCCGGCGTTGCCTTCGAAGAAGACGTCGGGACTGCCGACGTGGGCCGGCAAGGTGAGCGCGGCGGCAAGCAGGAGAAGGAGCGGGCGCATCAACGTTTCACCTTCTTGAGGAAATCGCCGCGATGGAGGCCGAGCCAGCTCATCAGGATGGCGGCGGCGAGGGCGATGCCCATGCCGATCCAGAACTGTTCGGGCGTCTTTTCGACCTGATAGTAGACGTTGCGGAAGGTGTAACTGGTGGGGCGGATGTTGTAGTCGAAATTATGGGAGTAAAAGAACCAGTTACGGGCGGCATTGGTATTGAGGAACATGCTGAAAGGCCATTGAACGGCGACCAGCCCGGCGAGGAAGAGCGCGCCGGAGGCGGCAGCCTGTTTCCAGCGCGGCCAGGAGGGTGTGTAGGTGAAGAGTAAGTCGAGTAGGAAGCCGGGGACGATCAGCCAGAAGGGGAAGTTCGAGGGCACGAAATGCGTGACGGGGTAATAAACAGGGCCGAGTTTGGGTTCGGCGGGGAAGAGGGGCAGGATCCAGTTCATGAGCGACCAGAAGAGCATGTAGATGGCCGACATCTCCGTGCAGGCCCAGCGGCGGCCTGAGGCGCGGGCGAGCGAGACGACGAAGAAGGGGATGGCGATGCAGATATTGCGATAGAAGAGGGCGGAGTGTTGGAGGACGCGCGGGGCGGTCTCCATGATGAAAGTGAAGACGTTGACCAGCGTCATGCCGCCGACGTAGAGGTAGAGCCATTCGATGCGGCTGCGGGCGTCGCCGGTGGCGCGGTTCATGCGGCCGAGGACGAGCAGGACGGTGCCGAGCATGACGCCGAACATGCCGAGGGCGAGCAAGGTGTGCGGGGGTGAAATGATACGGACGTCGAGGCCGTAGGCGTTGTGCCACCAGTCGTCAAAGGGCGCCGAAGTGAGCATGGCGACCCCGCCCCAGGCGGCGATGAAGGCGCCGAGGGGGCCGCGGAAGCCCCACATGCGGACGCTGGATTCGCGGAGCGGGTGTTGGCGTTGAAAGGTGGTGGCGAGGATCAGATAGCCGCAGGAGATGCCGGCGAGGACGCCGCAGAGATACACCATGACGTGGGCAGGCGTGAGGAAACTGTCGCGGCCGATGGTGCGGTGCCAGGAGATGTCCCAGTGGATGCCGACCATGGCCGAGGTGATGGCGGCGGTGGCGCACCAGAGATACCAGGGGATGGCGCGGGCCTCGGCGGCTTCGCTTAAGGAGACGTGTGGCAGGGGGGTGGCGGCTTGGGCCATAGCTTGGGGAGTTCTTCTATGATGGTAGCTCCGCGAAAGAGGGCTTATGTTTTCGAAGGTGTTGCGACGAACCCATATGTACCTGGCCTTGTTCCTGGGACCGTGGGTGGTGATGTATGCCGTGAGTACGATGGCGATGAACCATCGGGAGCTGTTTGTGGGGATGTATGGAAGGGGTCCGGCGCCGTTTGAGAAGGTGCGCGAGACCACGTACCCTGGGGGCTTTGCGGCGGGGGCGGGTTCGTCGGAGATGACGGTGGCGCTTCTGCGGCATCTCGATTTGGAGGGGGCGCACAACACGCCGCCGCCAAGGCCGGATGGGACGCTGGTGTTCCAGCGGCAGGACATCATACGGCCATATCGAATCACGTACACGCCGGGCGATGGGAAGGTGGTGGTGGAGCGGGCGCGGTTCCAGTGGAATGCGCTGATGAACACGTTGCACCGGCGGCGCGGATATCAACATGAATATGCGCTGGACGATGCGTGGGCGGTGACGGTGGATCTGTTCATCGTGGCGGCGGTGTTGTGGGCGTTGTCGGGGCTGTGGATGTGGTGGGAGATGAAGGCGACGCGCAGGTGGGGCGCTGTGTCGCTGGCCATCGGCGTGGCTGTGTTTGCGTTCTTCCTGGTGAGACTATGACCTTTCCCCATTTCAATCGCCGACTGCACCTGTACTTGAGCCTGGCGCTGCTGCCGTGGGTGTTGATGTACGGCGTGAGCAGCTATTTCTTTGCGCATCCCGAGACGGGGCGCGCCTGGTATGGCGACCGCATGAATTGGAGGCCGCGCGCGGCGACGGTGGAGGCGTTGCCGGAGTCGATTGCGATCCCCATGCCCGGCGCGGAGCAGGAGGTGATGCGCGGGTTTGGACGGAAGGTGCTGGAGGCGGTGGGGCTGAGCGAGGTGTTCGACAGCGCAAGCTTTGGGGCGTACCGGACGGGGCCGAAACAAATCAATGTGTTTGTGTATCGCTTCCTGGGGCAGGTGCAGGTGAAGGTGGACACGGAGACGCGGCGCATTGCGGTGGAGGAGAAGCAGTTCCGCTGGGATCATTTCTTCACGGGGATGCACGCGCGCGGGGGGTTTGAGCAAGAGGGCGTGTGGCAATGGGCGTGGGCGGTGGTGGTGGACCTGGCCAGCATCGCGTTTCTGGTGTGGGTGGCGACGGGACTCTATATGTGGTGGACGATGGGCGCGCGCACGGCACGGGCGTGGGGATGGGTGGCGATGGGGGCTGGGCTGGTGAGCTTCGTCGTATTCATGGTGAGGCTCTAGGATGCTGGACGTTCAGTTTGAGCGTGAGCCGGAGGGGTTCCGGATGACGGGGCGCACGCTGCAATTTGAGGGACTGATCCATGCGGCTTTCGCGTGCGGCTGGGCGTGGGGGGCGTCGGAGTGGGTGCGGCAGGAGCGGCAGGCAGGCGCCGGATTGCAGATGCAGCATCTGTTTTTTGGAATACCGATAGCGCTGGCGGGGATCTATGTGGTGTGGATTGCGTTGCTGGGGATTGTGGGAAAGGTGGTGGTGCGGGGGGAGCGGAGCGAACTGACGGTGTGGGAGGGCGTGGCGTTTGTGGGGAGCAGCCAACGATTTTCCGCGCATGAGGTGACGGCGGTGGACATCGGACCTCTGATGGATCGAAGCACGCGGCCCACTCCCGACGTAGTGAGGGTCCACCTTAAGGGCGAGACGAAGCGGGTGCTGAAGTTTGGCGTGAGGCTGAACGAGAGACGGCGGGAGCGGATGGTCGAATTGCTGCGCCAGGAGTTGGGGAAATGAGCAATCCGTTCGCTTCGGCGGCGATGGCGGAGGGCTACGCGACGCGGCGGCCGGCGTTGCATGGCCGGATTGTGGGGTCGGCGCTGGGCAAGCTTGGGATGGAGAGCTTGGGCGATGTGGTGGTGGATATTGGCAGTGGTTCGGGGTTGTCGACGAAACCGTTGATTGCGAGGGCGCGGGTCGCGCTTGGCATTGAACCGGTGTGGGAGATGGCCCGGTGTGCGCGGGTGGTTGCGCCGGGGGCGTGGTTCATCAATGGGCAGGGCGAGCGGATGCCGTTGGGGGATGGGACGGTGGATGCGATGACGGCGGCAGGTTCGCTGAATTTCGCCGATCCGGTGGGCGTGTTGCGGGAAGCCCGGCGGTGTCTGAAGGCGGGCGGCGTGCTGGTGGCGTACGATTTCGCGCAGGGGCGGACATTCGCGGAGAAAAGAGAGGGAAGCGAACTCGGCGGGTGGTTTGCGGAATTCGTGCGGCGGTATCCGCGCGAGGCGAGCGAGGCGATTGCGCTCGATCCGGCAACGATCAGGGCGATGGCAGAAGGCTTTGAGGTCGCGGGGCGGATGGAGTTCGCCTGGAGCGTACCCTATCACTGGGCCGCCTATGCCGGGTACATGATGACGGAAACCAACGTCGCCGCGGCGGTGCGGCGGGGCGAACGGGGATCAGAGATCGAGGAGTGGCTCAACGCGACGCTGCCCGATGTGTTCGCTGGGCGGCAGCGTGATGTACTGTTCCCCGGCTACTGGGTGGCGCTGCGGAAGCGGTAGACGCCGGTTCAGCAATAGGCGCAGACGGTGACTTCCTCGCCGCTAAAGCTGCGGAAGCGGAAGCCGCCGAAATCCTCGGTGTAGGTGGAAGCGATGTCGCGCAGAAGATGGATGGCGACCTGTTCGCCGAGTTTCATACCCTCGACCATGTCGGAACGGTAGTGGATGCCAGCGGCATTGCGCGCGGTAGCGATGTTGGTGACCAGTTTATTCAACTCGCCGCCGATGGTGAGCGGAGGCCCTTCGTAGGGGAAGAGCGCGTTGCCGTCGGTCATGACGGGGTTGGGGATGACGAAGTCCTCGTTAAAGTAAGCCTTCATCATGGTGACCATGGCGCCGCCGACGGTGGCGTGGCCGGAGGGGTAAGCGGAGTGGCCGGGAGCGCCTTCGGGGAAGGCCTGCGGGAGGAGGTAAGAGCCGTTCAGCGAGGCGGATTCCTTCAAGGCTTCCGACTCCAGCAGCTCTTTATGCAGCGGATAGACGGCCTTCTGGGCGAGGTGCATGTTGACGCGGCAGCCGGTGGCCTCGGGGCGGGCGCGGCGGTGAACCTGCCACTTCTGATACCAGGCGGCGAGGTAGCCGGGGCGGGCGGCACGGGCGATCCAGTCGGTGAGGTCGGGAGGTCCGAAGTTGATGTAGCCTTCCTGGGTCTTGTTCCACCGGTAGAAGTTCCAATCGTTGACGGCTTCAGATCCGAACTCGACGGCGATGAGGGCGGCATTCAGGTAGACGACGTAGCTCAGGTCGAGCCAGACATAGGTGGCCAGATCGCGGAGGTTTTTGATGTAGCTGAGGTCCTTGGCATAGTGCGGCGGCTCGCCCTTGGTGATGGCGTTCTGCGTTTGCAGGTAGGCATCCATCTGGGTGAGATAGTTGTTGTTCAGCGCGAACACCTTCATCTTTTGGGAGAAGCTAATGTTGCGTTGATTGACGTCCTTGAGCAGGAACTGGGAGATGTAGGGGCCGTTCTGGACGCCAGGCGCGGAGCCGCGGAAGAGGGTGGCGGGGGTCACCTGGGCATTCACCTTGGGGCCGCGGAAGTCAGAAAGGCGGCTGAGTTCAGCGCTGGCGCGGCGGACATCGGGGTCGCGATCGTAGTTGTTGAAGTTGAGGTCGCGGAGGTTGGACATCCAATAGAGCTCGACCATTTCCCCGGCCATTTCGGCGGAATCGAAGCGCGGGGCGGGAGGCATACGGAGCTGCGAGGCGTCGATGCCCATCATCTGAAAGCTGTGGCTGGCCTGGGGCGTCTTGAAGCGGAAGGGGCCGCCCATTTGAATGGCGTCATACAGCTTGGGGTCGCCTGAGTCGGTGGCGGCGCGAAGGCTGGCGTAGGAAGCCGGATCGACTTCGCCGATGCCGTTATGGCGGAGGAGTTTGGAGTAAGTGGCAATCTTATTCGGATACCGCTCCTCGTCGCCATTGGTGTCGTGCGTCGAGAGGGGCATGTCGCTGTAGTAGTTGGCGAGGCGGGTACGCATGTCGCGGGCTCGCGATTTGCGGGCGCCTTCATCGTTCATGTCGCCCGTGGCGGCGGCGGCGCGGGGCAGTGTGGAGGGGATGGCGGCGCTGGCGCCGGCGATGGCCAGGGTGCTGAAGAAGCCTCGGCGGGAACGGAATTTGCGCTTCATGTGCCGATGATACACTGGCCACTGATGCTTAGGCGCAACTTTTTGGCCATGTCCGCGCCGCTATTGGCGCAGCCCGTTGAAAAAAACAACTTTGTACTGATTGTTTTGGACGATTGCGGCTATGGAGATTTTGGATGTTTCGGTCAAGAATTGATCCGGACTCCGCACATCGACGCGCTCGCCGGGCAGGGAGCAAAGTTTACAGATTTTTACTGTGGCGCTCCGGTGTGCGCGCCGTCGCGCTGCGTGCTCATGACGGGGCTGCACGGAGGCCATGCCGCCATTCGGGCCAATGCGGGCACAGTTCCCATTCGCGATGAGGATGTGACGCTGGCTGAGGTGCTGAAGACCGGCGGATACCGGACGGGGGGCTTTGGCAAGTGGGGACTGGGCGACGCTGGGACGGCGGGGGCGCCGACGAAACAGGGCTTCGACGAGTTCTATGGGTACTTACACCAGGTACATGCGCACACTTACTATCCTGAGTTTCTCTGGGATAACGAGAAACGCGTCGACTTAGGAGGGAAGTATTCGGCCGACCAGATTGCGGAGCGGAGTTTTCAGTTTCTGGAGCGCCAGAAGAAGGGCGGCGATCCGTTTTTCCTCTACGCCTGCTACACGCTTCCCCACGCCAAGTTCGAGGGTCCGGACACGCACCCCTACCAGGACCGCCCGTGGCCTGAGGCGGCCAGGCACTACGCGGCCATGATGACGCGCGCCGATGGCTACGTGGGGCGCCTGATGGCGATGCTCAAGGAAAAGGGCATGGAGCGCGACACCGTGGTCATCGTCACCAGCGACAACGGCGCGCACTCGGGCATGGAAAAGGGCTTTGAGTTGTTCCGCAGCAACGGGGCGCTGCGCGGGGAGAAGGGCACGGTGTATGAAGGCGGCCTCCGCGTGCCGTGCGTGGTGCGTTGGCCGGGGCGTGTGAAGGCCGGTTCGGCGAGCAGCGCGCCATGGGGATTCGTGGACATTCTGCCGACGTTTGCGGAACTGGCCGGGGTGCGAGCACCACAGGGCCTGGATGGGGTTTCAATGGCGGGCACTCTGCGCGGTGGCGCGGCGCCGGAACGCCCGTTCCTCTATTGGGAGCAGAATCAGTTCCAGGTGGCGCAGCAAAAGTGGGTGCCCGCCGGTCATTCGCGGGCGTTGCGCGACGGCAAGTGGAAGGCCGTGCGCAAGGCCGATGGGGCGGTGGAGCTCTATGACCTGGCGGCGGATCGCAGTGAGAAGAACGATCTGGCCCGGCAGCAACCGGCGTTGGCGAAACGCTACGCGGCGCTGTTGGAGTCAGCCAGAAGCGAACCTCGATCGCATGCCGGGACGAGCATGCAATTCCGGACGAAATGGAGCAACCAGTAAATGGACTATGGCTCGAAGTCGAGCGTGGAGGAGATCCGCGCGCGGTTTGACGCGGATGTGGAGCGGTTCAGCAATCTGGAGACCGGCCAGTCGGCGGCGATCGATTCTCCGCTGATGCTGGAGTTGACCGCCGGACTGTGCGCGTCCATCCGAGCCGACGCCGGGGCGCTGCTCGATATCGGCTGTGGAGCGGGCAACTACATCCTGCGCCTGTTGCAGGCTCTGCCCTCGGTGCGCCAGGTGACGGCGCTGGATCTGAGCCTGCCGATGCTCGAGCGAACCCGCGAGCGTGTGCTGGCGCAGCGGCCCGATGTGGCGCTGGAGACCGTGCAGGGCGACGTGCGCGACGTGGACCTGGGCCGGGAGCGTTTCGACTTTGCCGTGGCCGCCGCGGTGTTTCATCATCTGCGCGGCGAGGGCGAGTGGCGCATGGTGTTCCGCAAGGTGCATGACGCGCTCAAACCGGGCGGCGCGCTGTGGATCGCCGACATGGTGGACCACTGGCACCCAGGCGCGCAGGGCCTGATGCGCGCACGCTACGGGGACTACCTTGCCGGGCTACGCGGCGCCGAATACCGCGATCACGTCTTCGCCTACATCGACAAAGAAGATACGCCGCGCCCGCTGGTGTGGCAACTGGACCGTTTGCGCGAAGCGGGTTTTGGCCAGGTGGAGGTGGTCCACGTCAACGGGCCGTTTGCGCTGTTCGGGGCCTACAAGGTATGAGCAGCAGCGCGGTGCGCATCGCACCGGCGAGCCAACACGATGTGCCTCTCATCCTGGAGATGATCCGGGGCCTGGCTGACTACGAGCAACTCGCCCATGAGGTGGAGGCCAGCGAGGAGCGGTTGCGGCAGTCGCTTTTTGGCGAGAGGCCGGCGGCGGCGGTAAGTCTGGCCTATGTGGAGGATGTGTGCGCGGGCTTTGCCGTTTACTTCCCCACTTACTCGACCTTTCTGGCGCAGGAGGGGATGTACCTGGAAGACCTCTATGTGCGGCCGGAGTACCGTGGCCAGGGCATCGGATTCGCGTTGCTGCGGCATCTGGCGGGGCTGTGCCGCGAACGGAACTATGGCAGGCTGGAGTGGTCCGTGTTGAACTGGAATGAGCCGTCGATCCAGTTCTACAAGCGTCTGGGCGCCGTACCGTTGGACGAGTGGACGCGGTACAGGCTGGCTGGGGATTCCCTGCGGACACTGGGAGAGGAGATTGGATGAGTAGCGACCACGCACACAAGGCGGGGGTTGGTGCGTTGACCCTGGGCGCATTGGGGGTCGTGTTTGGCGATATCGGCACAAGCCCGCTCTACACATTAAAAGAATGCCTGCATGCGGCCGGGAGCCACGGCAAAGGCATCGAGGATTTGTACGGCATCCTGTCGCTCATCTTCTGGTCCATCACGCTGGTGGTGACGCTCAAGTATCTGACCTTCATTCTGCGCGCCGATAACAAGGGTGAAGGCGGCATATTCGCCCTCCTGGCGCTGGTGCCTGAGCAGCTACGCACAGCGCGTCCGGGGTTGATCTCCATCGTGGCCTTCTTTGCCGCGATGGGAGCGGCGCTGCTCTATGGCGACGGCATCATCACGCCGGCCATCTCCGTGCTGGGTGCGGTGGAGGGCCTGGCCGTGGCCGACCCTGCTTGGAAAGAGTACGTGGTGCCGCTGAGCTGTGCCATTCTGATCGGGCTGTTTCTCATCCAAAGCCGCGGCACGGGGACGGTAGGCGTGCTGTTCGGTCCGGTGATGCTGGTGTGGTTTCTCACGCTGGGCGTGCTGGGGGTGTATCACATCAGCTTCAATCCGGAAATTCTGTATGCGCTGCTGCCGCACCACGCGATGCAGTATTTTGCCCATCACGGTTGGAGCGGACTCCACATCCTCTCGGCGGTTGTTCTGGCCGTGACTGGCGGCGAGGCGCTGTATGCCGATATGGGACATTTTGGTCTGAAACCGATCCGGCTGGCGTGGCTGGGCGTGGTGATGCCGTGTCTCATCCTGGGCTATTTCGGGCAGGGCGCCCATGTGCTGCGCGACCCGGCGGCGGCGGCCAATCCGCTGTTCGCCATGGTGCCGCAGGGCAACTGGACGGTGGCCCTGGTGATCCTGTCGAGCATGGCCGCCGTGATCGCTTCGCAGGCGTTGATCTCGGGCGCGTTTTCGCTGACGCGCCAGGCGGTGCAGCTGGGGCTGTTCCCGCGCTTCGACATCAAACATACGGCGCATGATATGGAGGGGCAGATTTACATTCCCCGCATCAACTACCTGCTCGCCATCGGCTGTCTGTTTCTCGTGCTCGAGTTTCGCGAGTCGAGCCGGCTGGCGGCGGCGTATGGAATCGCCGTGTCGGGCACGATGGCGATCACCTCGGTGATGTTCTTCCTGGTGGCACGCAGAACGTGGGGGTGGAGCCTGCCCAAGTCACTGGCGGCGCTGCTTGCGTTTCTGGCGCTCGACCTGCCGTTTCTGGCGGCGAATCTCGGCAAGTTCACCGACGGCGGATTTGTGCCTGTGCTCATTGGCGCCGTAATCATGGTCATCATGGTGATCTGGAACCGTGGCCGGACGCTGGTGGGTCATCGCGTGCGCGTGCGCTTTTCCTCGTGGGAATCGGCGGAGGCGCGGATCAAGCAACGTCTCGTCACACGCGTGCCGGGTACGGCCGTGTTTATGAACTCGAACGCCGGCATCCTGCCCTGGGCGCTGATCCGGCACGTGGACCGCGGACGATCGCTGCAGGACACGGTGGTGCTGGTGACGGTGAGGGTAATGGGCGACCCGGCGGTTGCGGAGGCCGAGCGCACGACTTACGAGAAGTTACCGATCGGTTTCCACCAGTTCGTGATTCGCTACGGCTTCATGGAGGAGCCGAAGGTGCTGCCGGCGCTGCTGGCGGCCGTCCGGGAGCAGGGTATTCCGTTTGTGGAAGATGAAGTGACTTACTATCTTGGGCGCGAGAATTTCGTGGCGTCCAAGAAGGGACAAATGGGTGTTTGGACGGAGTCGATCTTCGCCTTCCTGCACCGCAACGCCGTGACGGCCGACCGCTTCTTCGGTCTGCCGCCAAGGCAGGTGGTTGAGCTCGGCACGCAGATGGACCTGTAGGCGGTGGGCGCTCAATAAATCGGCGGTTCGCCTTTGGGGCGCGTCTTCCAGCGGCGGTGCATCCAAAGCCACTGGCCGGGATGGGCGCGGATGACCTCTTCGAGCTGAGCGTGGATGCGGCGTGTATCGGCCTGCGCGTCGCCGGAGGCGTGAAAGTAAGGGAAGAACTTCAGGACGTAGCGCTGCTCTTCGTCGGACCACAGCGCGAAGCCGGGGATGATGGCGGCGCCGGAGTGCGCGGCGATTTTGGCGAAGCCTGGGGAGACGCACGCTGGGGCGCCGAAGAAGGGCACGAAGATGCCTTCGGCGGCGGCGACGTTTTGATCGATGAGGATGCCGACGGCCTCGTTGCGGCCAAGCGCGCGCAGGATGCCGCGGGCGTAGTCGCGCTTCTCGATGACATGATTGCCGGAGAGCGTGCGCAGGCGCGTGGCTTCGGCGTCGAGCAACGGATTGTCCAGCGCGCGCACCAGAACGTGCATGGGCTCGGTGAGGAGGCCGTGGGCAAAGGCGCTCAACTCCCAGTTGCCGAGGTGGGCGGTGGCAAACAGGACGCCGCGGCCGAGTGATTTGGCGGCTTCGAAGTGCTCCAGCCCGTCGTAACGAATCCAGGCGGAAATGTTTTGGCGGCCGAGGGACGGCATGCGCGCGAGGGTGGCCAGCAGGCGGGCCAGGGAGCGGAAACTGGAGTCGACGAGGTGGGCATGTGCCGCGGCTCCGGCATCGGGCATGGCGAGGCTCAGGTTGCGGAAGGCGACGCGGCGGAGCTTGGGGACGAGCGCATCAAGGAGCGTCACGTAGCGGCGGGCGAGCCAGAAGGCGAACGGGCGCGGACCGATGCGGAGCGTGGCCAGCATGGCGCGCACGAGCAGCCATTCGAGGCGGTTCCGAAGGGGGCTGCGCTGCTTCACAACGGTGCGGGGTTCCTTGTGAGTTTACTCAATCCAGCCGCCGCCCAGCACCTGCTCGCCGGAGTAGAAGACGGCGGCCTGGCCGGGTGTGACAGCGCGCTGCGGTTCATCGAACTGAACTTCGGCGCGGTTGCCTGCCAGTGCGCCCACGGTGGCGGGGGCGGGAGTGTGCTTGTTGCGGATGCGGACCTCGGCGCGGACGGGGGCGTCGGGCTGGGCGATGGAGATCCAATTCACGTCTTTCACATGAAAGGAGCCGCGCAGCAGATCGGCGTTCGAGCCTACGGTGACGCGCTGGGTGGCGGGGTCGGTGGCGATGACGTAGAGCGGCTCGCCGGCAGCGATGCCAAGCCCCTTACGCTGGCCGACGGTGAAGTGATGAACGCCGGAGTGATGGGCGAGCACGCGGCCGCCGGTGGTGACAAGTTCGCCTTCGGTGGTGGGCGCGGCCTCGCCCTGCTCACGCAGATAGGCGTCGAGGAAGGCGGCGTAGTCGCCGTTGGGCACGAAGCAGATCTCTTGTGAGTCGCTCTTCTCGGCGACGGGCACATCGAGTTCGCGGGCGAGCGAGCGCACGTCGGGCTTGCGCATGTGGCCGAGGGGGAAGAGCGTGCGGGCAAGTTGGTCCTGGGTGAGGCCCCAAAGGAAGTAGGTTTGATCCTTGGCGGCATCGGCGGCGCGCAGGAGTTGCCAGCGGGAGGTGGCCTCATCGTAGGCGATGCGGGCGTAGTGGCCGGTGGCGACGCGGCGGGCGCCGACGCCTTCGGCCATTTCGAGAAACTGGTCGAACTTGACGAAGTTATTGCACAGCGTGCAGGGGATGGGGGTGCGGCCGGCGAGATACTCGTCGACGAAGGGGCGGACGACCTGTTGTTCGAAGCGGTCTTCGAAATTCACGACGTAATAGGGGATGCCGAGTTGATTGGCGACCCAGCGGGCGTCGTAGACGTCGTCAATCGAGCAGCAGCGGCCGGTGGCGCCTTCGACGGCGAGTTCGGGCAGGCGGCGCTGGTTCCAGAGCTGCATGGTCATGCCGACGATGGCGTGTCCTTCGCGCCGCAACAGGGCGGCGACGGTGGAGGAATCGACCCCGCCGGACATGGCGACGGCAATCAGATCGTGACTCAAGGGGTCACCTCGGAGTAAGTGGGCGATAACTTGCGCAGGCGGGCTACCGATTCGGCGACGGCCTCGATGAGTTGGTCCACCTGTTCGGCGGTGTTGCCGAGGCCGAGTGAGAAGCGGATGCTGGAGCGGGCCTGTTCGGGGGAGAGGCCCATGGCAAGCAACACGTGCGACGGCTCGACGGAGCCGGAGGAGCAGGCCGCACCGGTGGAGACGGCAAAGCCGCGCAGGTCGAGCGCGATGACGAGGGCTTCGGCGGAGATGCCGTCGAAGCGGATGTTGGTGGTGTTGGGCAGTCGCGGCGCGGCGGCGGCGTTCGCGTGAGCATCGGCGACGCGGGCGAGGATGCCCTGCTCCAGCCGGTCGCGCAGCGTCGTGAGATCGGGGCGGTCGAGCTGAGCGGCGGCTCCTAGTGCGATGGCAAGCGTTACCGATTCGGTGCCGGCGCGCCGGCTGCGCTCCTGGCGGCCGCCGTGGAGCATGGGGGCGAGCGTCACGCCCTGGCGGACGAACAGCGCGCCGCACCCTTTGGGCGCGTTCAGTTTGTGGGCGCTGATCGAATAGAGGCTGATGGCGGTGGAGGCGAGCGAGACAGGTAGTTTGCCGGCGGCCTGCACGCCATCGGAATGAAACAGAACGCCCGCTTCGCGTGCAATGGCGGCAAGCGCGGCGACATCCTGCACGGCGCCGGTTTCGTTGTTGGCGTGCATCACGCTGGCGAGCACGGTGGTGGGCCGCAACTGGCGGCGGAAGATGTCGGCGTCGATGCGACCCTGGCGGTCAGGCTGCAGGTAGGTGAGGGCCACGCCCTCGCGTTCGAGTTGGGCGCAGGCTTCGAGCACGGCGGGATGTTCGACGGCGGTGGTGACGACGTGGCGGCTGGGGCGGGGGTCGGCACGGACTACGCCGAGTATGGCGAGGTTGTCGGCCTCGGTGCCGCCGCTGGTGAGCACGACTTCCTTGGGCGCGCAGCCGAGCAACGAGGCAATGCGGGCGCGGGCCTCCTCCAACATGCGGCGCGCGCGCTGGCCGTCCTGGTGGATGGACGACGGATTGGCCCAAGCCTCATCGAGCGCATGCACAACGGCTTCGCGCACGGCGGGTGCGATGGGAGTGGTCGCGTTATGATCGAAGTAAAACCGGGTCAAGCAGAGCTTCTCGGGAGCCTCTCTTCATTCTAATGCCCATTGTTACCCTCACCACCGATTTCGGCCTCGCCGACCATTATGTTGGCGTGATGAAAGGCGTCATTCTCGGCCTGGCGCCGCGCGTGTCGCTGGTGGACATCACGCACGATGTGCCGCCGTTTTCGGTCAGCGAGGGGGCGTTTCAGATCAGCGAAGCCTGGCGGCATTTCCCGAAAAAGAGCGTGCACGTGGTGGTGGTCGACCCTGGCGTGGGCAGCGAGCGGCGGCCGATTTTGGTGGAGGCCGACGGGCAGCTTTTCGTGGGGCCGGACAACGGGGTGCTGTCGCTGATCTATGGCGGGGCGAAGGCCGCGGCCAAGGTGAAGGTGCGGCACATCGCCAATCAGAAGCTGTTTGGACCGCACATGAGCACGACGTTTCACGGGCGCGATGTGTTCGCCCCGGTGGCGGCGCACCTGGCCAGGGGCGTGAAGCCCTCGCTGGTGGGCAAGTTGATTGACGACTACCTGCGGCCGCACTCGGACAAACCGGTGCGGACGGGGCATCGCGTGTGGCAGGGGCAGGTGCTGCGCGTGGACCGCTTCGGCAACCTCATCACGAACTTCTTGTTCAGCGAATTTCCCGCCGTGGAGACGAGGCCGTTCCTCATGATTCCGGGCATCTCGCGCGTGGAGAAGTTGATCCACCACTACGGCGAGGCGGGCATCGGTGAGGTGGCGGTGATTGTGGGGAGTTCGGGCTTTCTGGAGGTTTCGGCGAGCCAGGCTTCGGCGGCGAAGATCCTCGGCGTGGGGGTGGGGGCGCCGGTGGAGCTCTCGATTTATTAGTCCCCGGATCAGAATTCGCGGGACATTTCCGGTGGCGCGCATTAGAATCCTTCTAACGGAGGTGGCGCGGGAATGCCCACAACAACAGAAGTCAGCAACTGGTTCGGAGATCTCGTTTCGAAACCCAAGGTGGTGGCCGAGGCGAAATCAATCAAAGACATTCAAAGGATTGTGAAGGACCCGGAGAAGTTCCCTTCCCCGGTGCGCGCGTTCGGATCGAACCACTCCACGGCGGCGTGTTCGGCAGCCGATGGCGGGACGATGATCCGCATGAAGGCCATGAACCGCATCCTGGAGATTACCGAGGACACGGTCACCGTCGAGGCCGGGGCCATTCTCATCGATGTGGCACAAGAGTTGCGCAAACAGGGCAAGCAGTTCTTTGTGAACACCGAGATCGGCAACCTCTCGATGGGCTCGGCGGCGTGCGCGGGGACGAAAGATGGCTCGATGCCGGGCGAGTTCGGGCAGGTGAGTTCCTATTGCACGAGGATGAAGCTGGTGCTGCCGTCGGGCAAGATCCTGGAAGCGAGCGAGGAAAGCGATCCGGAGTTGATGAAGATGCTGCGCTGCAGCTATGGAACGTTTGGCGTGGTGACCGAGGCGACCTTCCGCATCCGCCCGATGGAGCCGATGGAGGTGTTCCACGAGACGTTTTCGGTGAAGGACTACTGCGAGCGGCTGCCGGAGCTTTGGGCGCGCGGCTACTCGATGATGTACTACATGTTTCTCTACGACGAGAAGGTGACGTGCGAGTTTCGCAAGTACAATCCCAAGGCGAAGGGGTTGCGCGACCTGCATGTCTGGCCGCTGCGGAACTACCTGTGGTCCGACCTAGGGCCGCGTACCTGCTTCCAGGCCGAGCGCGACATTGCCGACAAGAAGGCGCGCTACAAGTTGATCGACGTCTTTGGGGGCACCTGGCGCTGGAACCTGGAAAACCTGATCAAGAGCAAGAACACGGCCGCGCCGGACCAGACGATCCGCTATCCGGATGTGTCGGGCGACAACCGCTATACCTTCAGTTTGTGGGCCTTCCCAGAGAACGAGTACGCGAAGATCCTGCCGGCTTACACAAAATGGGTCAAGAGTTACTACAAGACGAAGGGCTATCGCACGAACATGTTGCACGTGGGATACCGCATTGCCAAGGATCAAGAGTCAACGCTGTCGTACTCCTTCGACGGCAATGTGATGACCATCGATCCTGTGTCCACGGCCAACCCCGGCTGGACGAAGTTCCTGGACGATTTCAACGTCTGGTGCAGCGACCATGGGGGCGCACCGCTGCCCAATCAGACCTTCGGCTTCACGCGGGCGCAGGCGGTGAAAGCGCTGGGGGCGCGGCTGGATGCGATGGCCGCCAAGCGGGCCGAGTTTGACCCTGGGAACCGCTTGCTGAATCCGTTTTTCAAGACCTTTTTCGGGGTCTGAGCAATTTACTCAGGAAGTAACCCGGCCAGTTCGGCGATCTGGAAGAGGAGAAGAACCAGACACAACACCAAGTCGGCGACCAGCATGAAGTGAAGGAGGCGGGCCTTACCCGCCGCTCCCAACATGACTCGACCGCGGACGATGGCGTAAGCCCCGCCGCCCACCATAAGCAATCCGCAGGCGACCGCGGCGGCAAGGGTGGCCAGGACCAGGACGGCCTCACCGCGCGTGCCGGAGAAGCTGGAGGTGGCCCCCGGCTGGCCTGTGTGCAGCATGATGCGCGCGGCGCTCCAGAACAGAAACGCCATCACCGCGCAAAGGACGTTGCCGGCAAGCAAAAATAGACCCCCCCAGGCGCGGTAGGTAGGTGCAACCGCCAGCCGGTGCGTGCAGCGGGGGCAGGTGTCGAGGCCGAAGCGGAACTGGTGTCCGCAGGCGGGGCAGGTTTCCTTTTGAGCAAAGAGGGCGCGGAGCATGGGGAACTCTCAGTGTGGTGCGAAGCCGGTGGCCAGTGCCGGGCGTGCGGCGTGCAGGCGCTACAGCACAAAGAACTCCAGCCAGCCGCTGGCGAAAAGCATGGCATACACCGTCCAGAAGAGGCAGTCGGCATAGAGGAGAAAATGGCCGCAGCCACGGGCTTCGTGCGCGTTCATGCGGAAACGCGTGCCGCCGAACCAGTAGGCGCCGATG
Organism: Acidobacteriota bacterium; assembly: GCA_017304135.1. Taxonomy (GTDB): domain Bacteria; phylum Acidobacteriota; class Terriglobia; order Bryobacterales; family Bryobacteraceae; genus JAFLBB01. Next base: position 19,949 of record JAFLBB010000072.1, read on the forward strand.
GTGAGCAACACGAGGCCGACGCAGAGAGTGAGGCCCATGGCGCTTACCAGGGAGAGGGCGAGCAGCGTGACAGCCTTCCAGCGCGTGGCGGCGCCGAACCGGCCCCAGGTGGGGAAGACGTGGCCGGCCCGCCAGGAGAGGAAGGCGATCGCCAGGCACAGCAGGTTGCCCGCCAGAAAGAGCCACATGCCCCATCGTGCGCGGGTGGCCGAGGGTCGAACGCGTTGGGTGCATCTGGGGCAGGTGTCGAGTCCGCGGCGGAAGCGGTTTCCACAGGCGGGGCAGGTGGCTTGATCGGCAATGAGATCGCGCAGCATGGGACAGGCGGTGAGGGAACGCTACTCCAGCAGCCACTCTACCCAATCGGCCGCGACAGCAATGCCGTAGAGCACCCAGATGACGGTGTACCAGAAGAGCGCCACCTTGGTCACGTAGGTGTTTTTCCGGCCATAGGTGACCTGGAACACACCGCCGGCGAGCAGCGTGAGGCCGACCAGGAAGACGAAGCCGAAGACGCCGAAGATCATGACGGCTTGCAGCGGTGTGCCGGTGAAGCGCATGGTGGCGCCAGGATCGCTGCTGTGCCGCATGATAAGCGCCACGACCCAGGCCAGGTAGGAGATGACGCCGCACAAGCCAAGGCCGAGGATGAGATAGGCGATGCCCATTTTGCGGAGGGCGGAGTCGGCGTGAATCTTCTTTCCGCAACGCGAGCAGGTGTTCAGCCACATGCGCAGCCGGGCGCCGCACTGGGGGCAGATGTGGTCACATGCGGAGAGGCCTTGGTACAAGCGGGTTGTTCCTGGTCGGTTCAGTATGTCATGGCCGGCCGACCCCAGCGCAAGGAGCGGGGTAGATTGAGAGAGTGCCTGAGTTACCGGAAGTGGAAGCGGTGGTGCGCCGGTTGCGCGACCGGATCGTGGGGAAGCGCATCCAGCATGCGAAGGTGTTCCGATGCGCCCGGGCGGAGCTTGCCGAGGTGTTGGCGGCAAAGCGGATTCTGGCGGTGGAGCGGCGGGCCAAGCACATCCTCATCCGGCTGTCGGGCGGGCTGACGCTGCACACGCACCTGCGCATGACGGGCAACCTGTTCGCGATTCCCGACGCGCGGCTGCATACCGAGCGGGCGCGGGTGGTGATTGCGCTGCAAGGGGGCGCGGGCATCGTGTTTGAAGACTCGCGGGCGCTGGGGCGGATGGCCGTGCGCGAGACGAAGGAGTTGGACGCGGAACTGGCGGCCTCCCTGGGGCCTGAACCGTTGAGCGGGGAGTTCACGGCGGAGAGTTTTGCGGCGATGGCGCGTGATTCGCGGCAGCCGGCCAAGCTCTTTCTGATGGACCAGCGCAAGGTGGCCGGACTGGGCAACATCTATGTGGCCGAGGCGCTCTTCCGGGCGCGCATTGATCCGCGCAAGGCGATGGGGCGGCTGTCGCTGGCGCGGCTGGCGGCGCTGCACAAGGAAATTGTTACGGTTCTGCAAGATGCGGTAGAATCGGCATGGATCGCCTACGGCGTCCCGGGCCGGTTCTCCGAGGGGGAATCGTTTGACTGTCAAGTCTATGGCCGGGAAGGCCAACCTTGTACCCGGTGCGGTAAAGAGATTCGACGCCTCCCCCAAGGAGGGCGCTCCACATACTTTTGCGCCGGTTGCCAACGATGAGAGCGCCCACAGACCTGATTGAGATCGACCAGGAAAATCCTTCGCCGGAAGCGATCACGCGAGCGGCCGCCATCATTCGTAAGGGCGGCGTTGTGGCGATTCCCACCGACGCGTTGTACATGTTGGTGGCCGACCCGTACAACCTGCATGCCGTTGGCCAGGTGTTCAAGGCCAAGAAGCGCGAGGTCCACCGTTCCCTGCCCCTGCTGATTGACGACATGGTGATGGCCGAGGACCTGGCCGCCGAGATCACCAAGCGCTTCTCCCTGCTGGCGCGCCATTTTTGGCCAGGACCGCTGACGATCATCGTACCGGCCTCGGCCAACGTGCCGTTGAAGGTGACGGGCAACACGGGCCGGCTCGCCCTGCGCCAAGCCAAGGCCAAGACGGCGCGGATGCTGCTGGAAGCTCTTGGCCAGCCGCTGGTTTCCACAAGCGCCAACCTGAGCGGCCAGCCCACATGCGCCCTGGGCATCGAGGTGTTCGGGCAGATGGATGGCCACCTCCACCTGGTGTTGGACGGCGGCCCCTGCGTGGGTGTACCCGGCACCACGCTCGACATCACGGAGCCGATCTGGAAGGTGATCAAAGAGGGCGCCATCACCGAGAAGGAGATCGCCGAATGCCTGCGCGGGGCGTAAGCGGCAGGCAGCGCATTGAATGAGAATTCTCTTCATCGGCGATATTTTCGGCTCAGCCGGACGCGGCATCGTGGCCGAACTGGTTCAACCCATCATCCGCGAGCAGGGTGTCGATCTGGCCATCGCCAATTGCGAAAATGCGGCGGGCGGCTTCGGGGTGACGCCGCAGATCGCCGACGACCTGTTCGGGCTCGGCATCGACGTGCTGACCGGGGGCAACCACATCTGGGACAAGCGCGACATCTACGACTACATGGGCCGTACGCCGCGGCTGATCCGGCCCGCAAACTACCCCGGCGACCTGCCGGGCAAGGGCTTCGTCATCGCCACGGCGCGGAACGGAGCGGCCTGCGCCGTCATCAATCTCCAGGGACGCACGTACATGACGCCCATCGATTGCCCGTTCCGCACCGCTGACCGGCTGCTGGCCGAGCTGCCGCCCACGGTCAAGGTCCGGTTTGTCGATTTCCACGCCGAGGTGACCAGCGAAAAGGTGGCGCTCGGCTGGTACCTGGATGGCCGCGTGTCGGCCGTGGTCGGCACGCACACCCACATTCCCACCGCCGACAGCCGCATTCTGGCGGGGGGGACGGCCTACCAGACCGACTGCGGGATGACAGGCCCCTACGACTCGATCATCGGGGTGGACAAAGAGGTCGTCCTGCGCAAGTTCCTCACCGGACTGCCGGTGCGCATGGAGGCGGCTCGCGGGGGGGTGGAGTTGCGCGCCGTGCTGGTGGACGTGGACGACACTACGGGGCGTGCCACAGGCATCCGCAGGTTGGGGTTGACCCATGGCGGCGTGTCTGTAAGCAATTGAACAGTCTCAGATTCATCCTCAAGTTTTCCCCTATTCCCTCCGATTGATGGGGGAAGGAATACTGCCCGGCACCACCATGTGGTAGTGGGGCTGAGCGGTGACGCATGAGGCTGCATTTACAGTCGCGTATCTGGCCGGTTTTAACGGTGCCAACCTTGGCGGCTTGCCTGGCGGTGGGTGTCTCGCTGTTGGTTTCGATGGAGTCGGGGCGGCGGGAGGCGGCGGAGTGGGCGGAATGCGAGGCGGGTTTGCGGTCGCTGAACGGGCGGTTGTGGAAGCAGCAGGAGGCGTTGGAGCGGGGGGAGAGCGGAGGGGGACGAGCGGAGGGCCAGGAGGTGCGGCGGGCGTTGGAGAGCCTGCCGGCGAGGTGTTTCGACGCGGCGCAGCGGTCGAGGCTGCGGGCGGATGTGGCGGGGTGGCTTGCGGCGGTGGAGGGCGATCCGGCGGGGGCTTCCGCGAGCGGGTGGCGGCGGTTGTGGCCGGCGCTGCGGCAAATCGATTGGCTCACCAGGGTAGCTGAAGAGCGCGCGGGCAGGGCCGCATCAGGGGCGCTGTCGCACTGGGCCGAGCCGGCGGCGCTGTGCCTGCTGGCGATCGTGCTGGCGGCGCTGGCGCTGCTGTTGAACCGTACCTACCGGCGGGAGCTGCAGCAGCGGCAACTGGCCGAGCAGGGGCTGCGCGAATCGGAGAAGCGCTACCGCGAACTGTTCGAACATGTGGCCGAAGGGGTGTACCAGACGTCGGCGGAGGGCGTGATTCTGCGCGCCAATTCAGCGCTGGTGGGGATGCTGGGGTTTGAGAACGAAGTCGAGTTGCGGCGAGTCAACGTGGGCGCGGACCTTTATTGCGACCCGGCGCAGCGGCGGGAACTGACGGCCCAGTTGGAGCGCGACGGCTACTTGCGGGAGGTGGAGTTGTCGCTGAAGCGGCGCGACGGCACGCAGTTGGTGGTGTTGGAGAATGCGCGCGCCGTGCGGGGGGAAACGGGGGCGCTGCTGTGGTACGAGGGGTCGTTGATCGACATCACGGCGCGCAAGAAAGCGGAGAATGCGCTGGCGGCGCAGATGCGGGAGTTGGAGGAGGCGCGGACGCAATCCGAGCAACAGGCCTACCAGTTGCTGGAGCAGTCGTTCGAACTGGCGCGGGCGCGCGACCAGGCGGTGCAGGGGGCGGGCCGGAAGCTGCATTTTCTCGTGAACCTGAGCTCGGAGTTTCGCGCTCCGATGAAGGGTGTGGCGTCGATGGCGCAGTTGCTGCTGGATAGTGACCTGAGCCTGCAGCAGCGGGAGTTTGCCGAATCGGTAAAGAAGGCCGCCTGGAGGCTGCTGGAAACGATCGATGAGATCCTGGACTACTCGCGCATCGATGCCGGGGAGGTGAAGTTCGACCGGAAGGAGTTCAGCCTGCGCGCGCTGGTGGCCGACCTGCTTCACCGCCAGGCGGCGCGCGCCGAGCAGAAGGGGCTGGAACTGGCGACACTGGTGAAGCGGGATGTGCCGGATGCACTGGTGGGCGACGCCGGCAGGCTGCGGCAGGTGATGAGCCACCTGATGCACAATGCGATCCGCATGAGCGACTCAGGCACGGTGTCGCTGACCATCAACGCCGTCCAGGGCAACACGCAGGAAGTGTTGCTGCGTGTGCAGGTGGAGGATTGCGGGGCAGGGATTCCACCGGATGTGGTAAAAAATAATATAGAAATTATTTAAATAATTAAATATTAAAGTTATTGATACTATTCCAATAATTAAAATTAAA
>JAFLBB010000073.1 GCA_017304135.1 Acidobacteriota bacterium
GGGCGGGGGAGCGGAGGGGCGCGGGGACGACGGCATGTCGGCCGGATAGATGACGACGTTGCGACGTGGCTCCGTGCCCTCGCTCTCACTGCGGATGTCGGCTTGATCGCGCAGCACGAGGTGGATGAGCCGGCGTTCGCGGCTGGACATGGTGTTAAAGCGGAAGGGGCGATGAGCCTGGCGCACCTGTTCGGCGGCAAAGAGGGCATTGGCCCGCAACTCTTCGATGCGCATGAGGCGCATGTCGCCGATGTCGAAGCGGATGCGGCTGTGATCGTCGTGGGGGATCTTCAGCGCCTCAATGGTGAGGTGCTCCAGCGCCAGCAGCGCTTCGGCGCGGTTCTCTTGCAGCAGGTCCAGGTCGCCGCCGGAGAACTTCACCACGATATCGGGATTTTCGATCTCCGGGTGGGGGTCGTTGCCTTCCTCCAAGTCGAAGTCCAAATCCCAATCCACAATGTCGAAGAGCTTGTTCAGGAACTCTTCAATCTTGGGGCCATGCTCGCCGAGGGTGTATTTGCGGTCGCTCACACTCACATCCCGTCTGAATGAATTCCCGCGGGCGGGGCCTTACTTCTTCGGGTTCCGCTTGGCGGCCGGAACGGCGGTTGCCGCGGGAGCAGGGGCCATCCGGTTGAAGAACCACTGCTGCAGTATGCCAACCAAGTTGCCGGTCAACCAGTATAACACCAGGCCGCTGGACTGCCCGTAGAACATAAAGCCCAGGAACAGCGGCATGAGCATCATGACCTTTTGCTGCGAGGGATCGCCGGAGGTGTTGGGGGTCATCTTCTGGAGGAAGAACTGCGAGGCGATCATGAGCACGGGGAGGACGCGGATGGCGATGTCCTCGGGGCGGGAAAGGTCGTTCACCCAGAGCCACTGCGCGCCGCGCATCTCGATGGCGATGCTGAGCACTTTGTAGAAGGCGATGAAGAAGGGGATCTGGAGGAGCATGGGGACGCAGCCGGAGGCCGGGTTGACGCCGTGCTTTTTGTAGAGCTCCATCACCTCTTCGTTCTGTTTCTGCTTGCGCGGGTCGCGCATGCTCATGCCGGCGTACTTCTCGTTGATCTTTTTCACCTCGGGCTGGATGACGCTCATTTGGCGCATCGACTTGAGGGAGGTGTACTTCAACGGCAGCATGACGAAGTTGATGATGATGGTAAGCAGAACGATGGCCCAGCCGTAGTTGTGCACGTAGCGGTCGTTCATCCAATTCAGGGCCAGGAAGAGCGGCTTGGCGATGACGCCGAACCAGCCCCAGTCGACCAGTTGGTCGAGGCGGGGGGAGATGGTGCGCATCAGGTCGACATCCTTGGGGCCGAGGAAGAGCTGGAACTGGTTACTGGCTTCGCCGCCCATGGCGACGCCGGCAAAGAGATCCTCCTTCTTGTCGATGGCATTGGGGAGGCGGTCGTTGACGAAATGGACTTCGAACTGGCCGCTTTCCGAGGGCAGGGCGGCGGCGGCGAAGTAGGTGTCCTGGATGCCGGCAAAGGCGTAGTTGCCGCGCTGGATCATGACGCCGCCGGTGACATCACCGCCGGGTTTGCTGACCAGTTCCTGCTTGTCGCGGTCGAAATACACGGCGTGCTGCGAGGCGGCGGCGCCGATGACGGTTTCATCACCGAAACCGCCGCGCCAGCTGAGGAGGTGCTGTTTGGGGGTGTTGCCTTCGCGCAACTCGCTGGTGACGCGCGACAGGTAGCTGGTGCTGGAGAAACGGAAGCTCTTCTTGGCGAAGGTGCCGCCCTGTGAGTATTCGAACTCGATGCCGAGATTATCGGGCGAGGGGCGGGCGGCGAAAAGGGACTTGTTCAGCTCATGGGCGCCCTGGCCGTCGCGGTAGCGGACGGCAAAAGGCGGGTTGACCTTGCCGATGGCGCGTGAGTTGATCACTTCGAGCGGTTTGCCGCGGCTGTCCTTGTACTTTTTGAGGAGCCAGCTTTTTACCAGGGCGCCGCGGTTGGTGAAGGTGACCTTGTAGAGCTCGGTCTCGATCACATATTCCTGCTCGCGTTCGGCCGTAACGCTGGCCGTGGCGCCGGCCGGGGGCTTGGCGGCGGCCAGCGCGGCGGGTTTGGCCTCAGCGGGTTTCGCGGCGGTTTGCGCGGGGGCGGCGGCTTTGGTGGGGGCCTTCTGGGGGGGCTCTTCGGGTTGGGGAAGGATGTACTGGGAAACCAGCAGGACCACACCCATCAAACCGAAGGCCAGCAGGAGGCGGTGCTCCATCGAGAGTTCCTTCTTAGGCCCTCCCAGGGATGGCTGGGGCGTCTGCCCGCCAGAAATCTGTTCACTCATGGTACGGGATCAAAACCGCCTTCCTGAAGGGGATGGCACCGGGCCAGGCGCCGAAGACCAAGCCAAACTCCATGCAGCACGCCGTGGCGGCTGACCGCCTCGGCCATATAAACCGAACAGGTGGGATGAAAACGGCAGGCATTGGGGAGGCAGGGCGAGATCCACCGCTTATAGAAACGAAGCAGGGCGACTACCAAGTTCCGCATATGCGAAAGACCCTCTCCACTTCCCGCCTCAGTTCGCTGAAGGGAACGTCCCGCACGGCGCTGCGGGGGTGGAATACCAAATCGCGGCCGGCGGCCAGTTGCGCCAACTCCAGCCTCACGGCCTCACGCATGCGCCTCCTGATCCGGTTGCGGACCACGGAATTCCCCAACCTGCGGGGAACGGTGAAGCCTACACGAGCGGCATCCGAGCCTGGAAAAGCAGCGCAGATGGCCATGAAAAACGGGCCGCTGATCTTCTTGCCGCGATCATAGACCCGTTTGAAATCAGAAGTTTTCAGCAGCCGAGTGGTTTTGGGGAACGAGTTCCCGGCCGGCGGCCGCGGTGGTTTAGCGCTTTCCGTAGCGGACGGCTCGCTCGTCGCTGACGCTGAGCTTCCAGCGGCCCTTCGCACGGCGGCGCGAGAGGACAGCCTGCCCATCCTTAGTCTCCATGCGGACGCGGAATCCGTGCGCCTTGGCCCGCTTGCGGTTGTTCGGTTGAAAAGTACGTTTCGGCATTGTGAATCATCCCTCTCAGAGACGGGCTGCCCCATTTCACAAGCCTGGGGAGGCACACAAACCCTGAGGTTCGGCGGAAGCCGAATTCACAGGATAGCAGATTTCCGGGCGGGGCGGATGACCGGTTACGGCTTTTCGCCGGCCCGGTAGCGATCGTCGATGAGGGTAAGCGCGGCGGGGGCGTCGGCGAGCGTTTCGGCCACCATGTGGGCTCCGGCAGCCAGCAGTTGCGCGGCCACCGCTTCCTTCCTTCTGACCTGGTCGAGGAGGGCGAGCGCATTCCACTCGGCCTCGGTCATGCCCATGCCGTTGCCACCGACCAGGAGACCGACACACCACATGCCGGCGTTGCGGCCCTCCTCCATATCAGAAGGAGTGTCGCCGATCTTGGCCCAGGCATCGAGCGGATAAACTTGGAGGCGCAGCGCGTTGAGGTAGGCCATCCAGGGGAAGGGGCGTCCGGCGGGAGCTTCGTCGGGAGTGACGCTGGCATCGGGTGAGTAGCCCTGGCGCGAGGCCTGCTCGATCAGAGGGGCCAGCATGGGGCGGGTGTAGCCGGTGGTGGAGCCGATGCGAAGGCCCATGGAGCGGAGCTGGGCCACGGCGGCGGGGGTCCAGGGGAGGACGTGGGAGTGATGGAGGAGGATGGACGGCTGAAGGGCTTCAAACCGGGCATAGAGGGCGTCGACATCAGCCGGATCGAGACCGCGCTGATGAGCCGCGTACCAAGCGCTCTGCACCTCGGGCAGCGAGCACAGGGCGGTGAGGTGGTCGAATTTGCGCAGCCCCATGTGGCGGCGGATGGAGGCGTCGTCGAGCGTCACCCCTTGCAAGGCGAAGACCTCGCGCAGGACGGCGACCGGGGCGCGGCTGCCGTAATCGACTGTGGTGCCGGCCCAATCGAGCAACACGGCGCGCAGGCGGCGCTCACTCACAGACCTACCTCGTTTACGCTCTCTTCGGCCAGCGCCCAGGAGAGTGTCATGCCCTTTCCTCCAGCGGCGGAGATGACGCGCACGCCGGGCTGGGGGTTCATCACGAGGTAATCGGCCTCGGGGTGGCGGGCGTAGACGCCTTGCCACTGCTGGGCGATCTCCGGCTGGGGGAGGCGGAGGAAGCCGTGGAGATAGCCGAGGATCAGGTGGTCGATCTCGGACTTGTTAAAGACGTCGACCGACAGGCCGTATTCATGGGAGTCGCCGATGGTGATGGCGCCGTCGGCTGTTTCGGAGGCCATCACGTGGATGCCCCACTTTTCGTACTCGGGGGTCTCCTCGACAATGCGGTGGACAAGCCGGGGCAGCGTGGAGCAGATACGGAAAGCGGGATAGAAGCGCAGCGTCAGTCCCGCGGCCAGAGCGGGGCCGAGATGGAACGCGGCGGGTTGCGGCGCGGTGCGCATCATCTGGAGCTTGACACGATTGATGCCGCTGGCGGCCCAGTGCTGAGGGAAGAGTGTCTCAAAGTCGTCGCCGGAGCAGACGAAAACCTGGTCGTAGCCGGCAGGCACGGAGGTAACGGCAGTGGAGAAGCGGAACTCGACCGGCCAGCGGGCCTGGATCAACTCCGGTGAGGAGCCGAGGATGAGGCGGGGGTCGACAGTGATTTCATCGGGGCTGTAGATGCCGCCCAGGAGGCCCTCGGGCACGACGGGCGAACGCTCGAGCACCTGTTGCGGGCTCATCCACTCGGCGTTGTAGCCTCGCGCGGGGCCGATCTCTGCGAACTCACGGGCCACCTCGGCCTCATCGTCGCGGTAGACGACGTGCATCGAGCCGGTGTCGCGAAACGGGAGGCCCATTTCGGTAAGGAATTCGCGCCACAACCGGGCGCTGCGCATGGCCATGGCGCGCATCTTGCCGGCGGCTTGGCCGACCGGCCAGATCATGCCGAAATTGCGCACGGAAGCGCCGCTGGCCCGCGGGGAGCGCTCGAACACCGTCACCGAGGCTCCGCGCCGGGCGGCCATTACGGCATGGGCCAGCCCCAGGATGCCTGCTCCGACGACGGCGACGCGTTTCATGCCTGTTGCCACTCAATCTCGGGGGGTAGCTTGTCCCGCGTCCAACTCCAACGGGTTGCCAGCGCCAGCGAGCCCAAGGCGGCCATGACAACGAAGGTATGGAAGACCGAATCCCACCCCCAGTATTTGACCACGAAGGCGACGATCAACGGAGACAGCAACTGGCCGCTAGAGCCGACGCAATTGACGAACCCCGCCGCCGAAGCGGCCGCATGCCGTGCCGCCAGATCCTGCGTCGCGGCACCGCCCATGAGCGTGTCCGGGCCAAACACGAGGGCGCCGATGAGCGAAATGCCCAGCAGGTTGCCCCACCAGCCTTGCGCGCTGAGAGCGGGGTGAATCAGGCAGGCGATCGACAACCCTGCCAGCATCAAACAACCCACCGGGTAGCGGCGCGATTCAAAGACACGGTCAGAGAGGTATCCAGCCGCCAGCACACCGGTGAAGCCCACCAGCTCAAAGGCGCTCGAGGTGTAACCGGCGTCGGCCTGGGAGTAGCCGAGACGCTGCACCATATAGAGTGGGAGCCAGAAGAGAAAGGCATAGCGCGTGAACTTGATGAAGAAGTAGGCCAGCGCGATGGTTTGGATGGCGGGATCCGAGACGACCTCGCGCAACTGGTTCCAGCGGCTGGCCGCGGGCTGCTCGGCGGTTTCCAGCGGTCCGGCGGCAGGGGCGAAGCGGGAGAAGAAGACGGCGACCACGGCAAGCACAACCGCCGGGAAGAGGGTGCCGCGTCTCCAGCCCCAGGCGGCGAGCAGGGGACCGCTGATGGCGAATGTAGCGAACATCGTCGCCAGGAAGGCTCCAAAAACGTAGTTCGTGCACCACCAACTCAACGCCGTGCCACGCTCGCGCGGGGGAAACCAGCCGGAGATCATCTTCACCAGCGCGGGCCAGCCGCAGGCCTGGGCGAAGCCGTTGATGGTTTGTAGAACGAGAAACGCCGCCGGGCCGCCGGTGAAGGCCAAGCCGAGGTTCGCCAGTGCCGAGACGAGCATGCCCGCCGTGGCTACGCGGCGGGGCCCGATGCGGTCAGCCAGGACTCCCATGGAGAACTGTCCCAGCGAGTAGGCGACGCTATAGCAGAAGACGACACGCGCCAGAAGGTCAGTGGAGAAGCCCTCGCTGGCGCTCAGGGCCGGCATCATGACGCTGAGATTTTTCCGGCAGAGATAGAAACCGGCGTAGGCCAGCCAAGTGAGAGCAAAGGCTTGAGCGCGGGCGTCCAGCCGCAACATAGAAGGGGCTTCAGTGTAGCGGGCCTATGTTGCGGCTGGATAACAGGCTGGTTGCAATTAGCGCCGCAGGTGGCGGGCCAGGAGGTCGCGGTAGCTTTCCAGAGCGAGCACTTGCCGTCCGGGCACTTTGGCGGCTTCGTCCCAGGAGCGGAGCTGGAGCATCTCCTGGAATAGAGGTTGCTGGCGGAATGCCTCGGCCTCGGCAGGCGTCAGGGGCCCACCCTGCAAACGAAGGGTCTCCACGCTCGCGTCCGACAGCCGTGAGGCGTAGGCCGGGTTCGTGGCCGTGAGGTACCGTTTGGCGTTGACGTGGCCCCAGACCAGCGTTGCCACGCGCTCGGAAAAGCCCCGTTCCAACAACCACTTACGGCCAAGCATGTCGTGGTCGATGACTCCAACCGGACCTTCCGGCACGCCCAGCAAGTGGCCGATGTCATGGAGGAGAGCGGCAAGGACCGCCTCGTCATCGGCGCCGGCCTCTCGTGCCGCGGCCGCGCATTGCAGGGCATGCTCAAGCTGCGTGACCCGCTCGCCGAAGTACACCTCATGGCCTGAGTGTTCGAGCAGATCCACCACCTCCTGGACAACCCCGGCGGCGATGGCTCCCGCCTCGTTGATTTCGTTCATATTTCACGCCTGAATGGGGATTCCATGACCGCAATTCTATAGGCACAATGTGACACCTGGGTTATACTACGGCCAAAGTGCCGTGGTTATTTCCGCGAGCACAGTTAGGGACAGGAGGATTGCTTGCAAACTCGGATTCTATTACGAAGCGTGTGCCTCGTGGCTTGCATGGCCATGGGACAGGTGTTGATGGCTGCGCCCATTTTCCTGGGCCAGTTCGATGTTTCGAATTTCGTTTTCGACAGTGATGGCGGATTGGGCGCCGTGGATACGGTGGACGCGCCCAACGTGGTTGGCCTGATTGGGCACAACTTCGACGATTCAGATGATCCCTATCCAGAAGACATCATCACGTCGTTCCTGGTGACTGTCGCGTTGGACGCGACATTCGACTTCTACTGGGGATTTCTGACACTGGACGAAGGTCCGCAATACGACCCCTTTGGCTACTATCTGAATGGCAGTTACTTTCAACTGACCGACGACGGGGGGAACTTCGTCCAATCGGGCTTTGAAAGCGTGAACTTGCAGGCCGGCGACGTTTTCGGTTTCTACATCGATTCCACCGACGGATGCTGTGGTTACTCGATCGGCGCGGTCTCCGGCGACCCCGTGGTTCTGGATGAAGTTCCGGAACCCGGCACTGGCTTGCTGGCGCTGGCCGGGATGGGTGTCATCGCCCTGATCCGGCGCCGCCGCTAGTCCGCCCGCACTTCTGTTCAAAACGATGGCCTTCCCGGCGCGATGCCTGGAAGGCCATTGGTGTCCCTGCGGCATGGGCGGTGCTCTGATAAGGTATTACGACAGGTCGAAACAGCCATGAACCAAGACAATTCCCGCCGTACGTTTCTCAAGACGGCCGCAACCGGTGCGCTTGCCACCGGGGCGGCGCCGTCCATTCTGGGCGCACAGAAATCCGGATCGAACAAGCTCGTGATCGGCTCCGGGGATCACACCTACGAGGTGCATCACGATTGGGGTGAACTGCCGGACCGCATCCAGTACGGCAACACGCACGGCATTGTGGAGGATTCGCAGGGCCGCTTCTACGTCTTCCATACGGTGCACAAGAACAGCGTCTCGACGGACGCGATGGTGGTATTTGACAGCAAGGGCAAGTTCATCACGAGCTGGGGCAGTGAGTTTGCCGGCGGCGCGCATGGGTTGCACATTCAAAAAGAGGGCAAGGAAGAGTTCCTCTACCTGTGCGACACGAAGCGCTCGCTGGTGGTGAAGACGACGCTCGACGGGAAGGTCCTGCTGACGCTGGGCTACCCGAAGGAGTCAGACTTCTACAAGCTCGACCCGGAGGGCAAGCCGCTGGTGAAGTATGTGCCGACCAACCTGGCGGTGGCCTCTAACGGCGACATCTTCGTCGGCGACGGCTACGGCTCAAGCTACGTGAACCAGTACGACAAGTCGGGCAAGTTCATCCGCACCTTCGGCGGCGGGAAGACGAAGGACCCCGGCTCGCTGAACTCGCCGCATGGCATCTTCATTGACAAGCGCTCGGGCAAGGAAGAGCTGGTCACGGCCGACCGCTCAAACAACCGGCTGCAGTATTTTGACCTGAACGGCAAGCATCTGCGGTTTGTCACCGACGACATGAACCTGCCCTGCCACTTCAGCTTCCACAAGGACCTGATGATGATCCCCGACCTCGGCGCGCGCGTGATCATTCTCGATAAGAGCAACAAAGTGGTGGCCAATCTGGGCGACGACTCGAAGTCGGAATGGCGCAAGACGCGTGTGCAACCGCGCGAGACGTTTGCCGCGGGCAAGTTCGTCTGCCCGCATGGCGGCTGCTTTGACCACAAGGGCAACGTGTTTGTCTCCGAGTGGGTCGAGGTGGGCCGCATCACGAAGCTGCGCAAGGCGTAGGCGCGCCGCATCGCATGGCGGGGATTCACCCCCGGGCGCCGCGGCTGCGATATGCTGGCCCGAACGGAGTATCCCCGCATGATCTCGCGTCGAGAACTGTTTCCCTCCCTGCTTGGGTTGGCGCTGCCTGCCGGCGTCTTGGCGCCCCTGCGCGCTGCCACTGAAAAAGCCAAGCCGCTGAACCTGAAGATCACGGGACTGAAGACGTTCGTGGTGAACGTCGGCAACGTGAACTGGGCCTTCGTGAAGGTGTACACGAACCAGGGCATCACGGGGTTGGGCGAAGGCTCGATCACGTCGAAAGAGGCCACGCTTTCGGCTGCCATCATGGAGCATGAGCGCTACCTGGTGGGCAAGGACCCGACCGACATTGAGCTGCACTATCAAGCCATGTTCCGCTGGCCGCGCTGGCGGGGCGGTCCGATTCTGAACAGCGCCATCAGCGCCGTGGAGATTGCGCTGTGGGACATTCTCGGCAAAGCGCTGGGCCAGCCCATCTACAAGCTGATGGGCGGCAAGGCGAGGGAGCGCGTCCGTTTATACAAAGATTGCGGCTCGACGCCCGAAGCGTTTCTGCAGGCCAAGAGTGAAGGCTACACGGCCGCCAAGAGCGGCTTTATTCGCGTGGACAAGGATCTGGTGATTCCCAGCTTTGCCGTGCGCGAGGGAGCCAAGGCGCTGGAGCGGGTGCGCACGGCGGTGGGCGACGATTTCGACATCTGCATCGACGCGCACGGCAAGCTGACGACCGTGATGGCCATCGATTTCTGCACGCGCATTGAGGAGCTGAGGCCCTTCTTTGTCGAGGAGCCGACGCAGTTGGAGGACCTCGGCGAGTTGCAGCTGCTGCGCCAGAAAACCAAGGTGCCGCTGGCCACCGGTGAGCGGTCGTTCACCAAATATGGCTTCGCCGACTATTGCTCGCGCCACCTGGTGAACATCATCCAACCCGACGTCTGCCACGCCGGCGGCATCCTGGAGATGAAGAAGATCGGCGTGCTGGCCGAAACCTACCGCATTGAGATGGCGCCGCACAATCCGCAAAGCGAGGTGTCGACGCTGGCCTCGCTGCATGTGGACGCAACGACGCCGGCGTGCACGATTCAGGAGTACAACCCGAACTCGCAACAATGGGTGAAGGATCTGTTCTATGGCGGCGCGGTGGAAGTGAAGGACGGGTTTGCGGCGCTGCCTGACCGGCCGGGGCTGGGCGTCGATCTGGATGAGAAGGTGGCGGCGGCGCACCCCTACAAACCGGTGAACCGCCCGGCGTACGTATTTCAAGATGGAGGCATTGCGGACCATTGAGGAAACGGCTTCTTGTTCTCATGCTGCTCGGCTTCCGGGCGATGGGCGCCGACACGGAGCGCACGCTTGCCGAGTGGATCATCCGCTATGGAGGCGGGGTGACGCTCGCCGGTTCGCGGGAAGAGATCCGCACGCTGTGGTCGCTGCCGGAAGGCGAAGTGCGCGTGGTGGAAGCGGACCTGACGGGGACATTGATCACGCCCGAGGAACTGGAACGGCTGGCGCAATTGCAGCATTTGAAGGAGCTGTATTTGCCCGGTCCGATGTGGAACGAAGGCGCGGGCAGCCGGCGCGATTCCAACAAAGACCTGGGCAGCCTGAATGCGCTGCGGTCGCTCGAGAAGCTCTACTTCAGCATTCACTTTCTCACCAACATCAACATCCAGGACAAGGGCATCGAGCAGCTGAAAGACCTCACGAACCTGCGCGAACTGAGGCTGCAACAGTCGCGTGTGAAGGGCCGTACACTGGCCGTCTTTCCCGGTCTGACCTCGCTCGACCTCACCTACTCGCAGTTTGACGACGAGGGCATGGCCTCGCTTTCGGTGATGAAAAATCTGCGGCGGTTGCTGGTGAAAGACACGCTGGTGAGCGACGCCGGGCTGCGCCACATCGCTGGCCTGAGCAAGCTCGAACATCTCGATCTTTATGGCTGCCGCGTCACCGATGCCGGGCTGGCGCAGTTGAGCCAGTTGACGGCGCTGAAAAAGCTGAATCTGCTCGGCGCGCCGGTGACCGACGAGGGGCTGAAGGCGATTGGCGGCATGCAGGGGTTGGAAGAGTTGAACCTCTACCGGAGCCAGATCACCAACGCCGGGCTGCGGCTGCTGGCGGCGAAGAAGAACCTGCGCTCGCTCGACTTGCGCTACACGCGCGTCACCCAGGCGGGCGTGGACCAGTTGCTCGGTGAACTGCCGGGGTTGAAGGTGAACTTCCTGGGGAATGCCCCGCGGATGTCACGGAAAGTTGCTGTGCCGGCGCAGATCACGGCGGCTTCGATTCGCGCCTTCGTGCAGTCGCTTGGCGGACAGGCGGAGATGGAGGGCGGCAAGCTCAGGGCGATCTCACTGAGCGCGACGCCGGTGCTGGATGCCCACGTGGAGACACTGGCCAAGTTGAGCGGCGTGCGCCAGCTCTCGCTTTCGGCGACCGAGGTGGGCGATGTGGGCGTGGCGGCGCTGTCGCGCATGACGGCGCTCGAAGAGCTCGACCTGTCACAGACGACTGTGACCGACGCGGCGCTGGGGAAGCTGGCCGCGCTGCCGAAGCTGCGGCGGCTGGTGTTGAACAACTCCGGCGCGCGGGGAGTGGGGCTGAGCGGGTTTGCGGCGCTGGAGGAGCTGGAAATGTCCGGCTCGCCGGTGAATGATGTGGGGCTGGAGGTGATCGGGAAGCTGACTGGCCTGAAAACGTTGAAGCTGAGCATGACCGACATCACGGGCAAAGGCCTCGTGCATCTGCGCGGGCTGACGCGGCTGCATACGCTTGATGTGGCCACCACCGATATCGACGACGACTCCATGGAGCACATCGCAACGCTCACCTCGCTGCGCTCGCTGAACATCAACTACAACCCCATCAACACGCACGGCTACGTGTTGCTTTCGGCGCTGCCGGCGCTGGAGGAACTTTATTCGGTGCGCACGCGGCTCACCGATGAAACCATGCGCCACATTGCCGGCATGAAGACGCTGCGTGTGCTGAACCTGAACTACACCAACCTCACGGCCAAGGGTTTGCAACTGATCGCCGGGATGCCGGAATTGCGCGACCTGCGGCTGGATTCGGCCACACTCGGCGACGCCGACATCGAACTGCTGGCCTCGTTTCCGAAGCTGGAGCATCTGAACATCTATCACACGCTGATCGGGGAAAAGGCCCATGAGGCGCTGCTGCGGAAACTGCCCGACTGCCGCATTGTGTGGGATCGCGAATCGGCGCTGCCGACTCGGAGGAAGAGTTGATGCGACTCATTGCCGCGCTGCTGCTGGCCGCGTTGACGCTTGTGGCCAATGACTGGATTGCCGCGCTGGATGGCAAGGCCGAGACCGCGCCGGATGGCTCAATCCGCGAGCTCAGCTTCCGCCGCGGCTGGGTGAGCGACGCCGACCTGGACCGCATCGCGCAGCTCGACAAATTGGAACGGCTTGACCTCTCCGAGACGCGCATCACCGATCTGGGCCTGCTCAAACTGAAAGACCTGAAGAACGTCCGCGAGTTGAATCTGTTCTACGCCGAGCTGGTGACCGATGAGGGGTTGGCGGCGATGCGCACCTGGTCAAAGATCGAACGCATCAACGCGCGCGGCACGAAGGTGACCGACAATACGCTGGCGTTGCTGGCGGGCAAGACGACGATCACCGCGCTCGACATCGGCTTTGCCGAGGTGACCGATAGCGGCCTGCAACATCTGGCCACGCTGCCCAACCTGCGCTCGCTCGCTGTTGGCGGCAACAAGCTGACCGAGGTGGGGTTGCAGGTGTTACGCACGCTGCCGCAGTTGGAATCGCTCGACCTGAGCGGCAAACAGCGCACGGACTCGGGTCTCTGGACGCTGGGAACCACCGACCTGGGGCTGGATCCGGTGGCCACCGTGAGCGGCCTTCGGGAACTGAACCTAAGCGGGCTGGGCATCACCTCGCGCGGGCTGGCGAAACTGAAACCGCTGGCGAAGCTCGCGCGTCTCGACCTGCACGGATGCAAGCGCGCGGGCAACGACGCCGCGCCTGCCCTGGCCGCGCTGGCCGCGTTGCGATGGGTGGATGTGCGCGACACGGCGTTCACCGCCGAGGGCGAGGCTGAGCTGCGCCGTTTGCGGCCGGATGTGCGCGTGGAAGGCGCTCCGGAACCGGTGGTTCCCGCCGCCGCGAGCACTCCAGCGGTTCCCTAACCACTGCTAAAAATTTAGCATTGACAGGGCCGCCCTTCGATGCTAAATATTTAGCAGGCTATGTCTCACGACGCGCATCTGCGGCTCAGCCGCCGGGAACGGCAGATGATGGAGGCGCTCTACCGCAACAAGAGCGCCACCGCCGCCGAGGTGCGCGCCGGCATGGCTGATCCGCCGAGCTACTCCGCTGTCCGTGCCACGCTGCGCATTCTCGAGGAGAAGGGCGTGGTGCGGCATGAGGAAAAAGGCGGCGCCTACGTCTACTTGCCGGTAGTGCCGCGCGAACGAGCGCGCCGGTCCGCGCTGAAGAGCCTGATTGAGACCTTCTTCGACGGATCGGCCGCCAACGCCGCGGCGGCGCTGCTTGGTAACGCCAGAGCTCAGTTCAGCGCAGAGGAGCTGCAGCGTCTGTCTGATTTGATTGAAGACGCCAAACAGGAAGGGAATCCGAAATGACCACTGCATTGCTCATTGAATGCACCCTGAAAGCTTCGCTGCTGTTCGCGCTGGCCGGGGCAGGAACACTTGCGTTGAGGCGCGGCTCGGCGGCCGCGCGGCACGCCTTGTGGACGGCGGCGCTGCTGGCCGCCCTGGCGATGCCGCTGCTGGTAAGGCTCACGCCGCCGCTACAACCGCTGCCGGGTTACTCGTTTGCGGTGACAGCCGCCGCGGGAACGCAGGCACCGGCAGCGGCCGCAAGCATTTCGATGGTGACGGTCTGGCTGCTGGGCGCGGTGTTGACGCTGCTGGTGTTCCTGGTTGCCCACGCGCGCACGGCGATGGTAGCGCTACGTGCCAGGGAAACCAGCGGACTGCGCACATCCCCTGTAGCCATCTCGCCGTTCCTGTGGGGCCTTCTCGAGCCGTCGGTCATCTGGCCGGAGCAGGCGCGCCAGTGGCCCGAGGAGCTGCGGCGGGCGGTGATCGCGCATGAGAGCGAACATACGCGCCGGCTGGATGCGGTGTGGCTGTTCGCGGGACAGGCGGCGTGCGTCGTCTATTGGTTCCTGCCGCTGGCGTGGATGGCCGCGCAGAGGGCGCGCGAGGAATCCGAACGGGCCTGCGACGACGCGGTGCTGCGTGAAGGCACGAGTGCCACCGACTACGCGGCGCACCTTCTGCACGTCGCGCGCGAAGCTTCGATGCGCGCCTCGCTGCCCGCCGTCACCGGCTCAACGCCTCTGGAAAGGCGCATGCGCTCGATCCTCGATGCCACGGCGGAACGCGGCGCAATCTCCCGCCGCTACGCCACCGCAATCGCCTTTGCCTGTCTCGCCATCGCCATGCCGCTGGCGGCGCTGCAGCAGGACGACAAGATTCACAGCACGAAGCAGGACAAGTCGATTGTCCGACCGAAGGTGCTCCACAAGGTGGAGCCGACCTACACCGAGGCCGCGCGCGAGGCAAAGGTCATGGGCACCGTGGTGATGAGCGTCATCGTCGAGAAGGATGGCACGGCGAGCAACATGAAGATCCTGAAGGGCCTCGACCCCGGATTAGACGAGAACGCCATGGCGGCGGTGAAGCAGTGGAAATTCGCACCCGGCACGAAAGACGGCAAGCCAGTGCGCGTGAGCGCCACAATTGAGGTAAACTTCCGCCTGAACTAAGCGCGTTCGGGATCAGCCTGGCGGCGGACGAGGTCGCTCAGCTTCCTCTCCGCCGTAGGGAATTTGCCGATACCGGCGCCCATCACATCGTCGGCGACAGTGAGATAGAGATCAGCCACGGTGCCTGTGGTGCGCGTGTGCGTGCCGGTGGCGAGGTTGCCGTGGAAGCCGGCGAGGATCACGGAGAGCCCGTTGTTCTTGTGATCGTTCGCTTCGGCGTGCTCGTGGACGAAGAGCAGCGCCGTACGGTCGAGCAGCGTGCCGTCGCCTTCGGGAATCGAGCGCAGCTTACCGAGCAGGTAGGCGAACTCTTCCACGTGCCAGCGGCAGATGTCGCGCATGATGCGCTGGCCGTCGAGGGTGTCCATGCCGGGGGCCTTGCCGTCGCGGTGGGTGTAGTCGTGATGCCGCGCGGCGGTGTGGCCGAGCCACGGGAAGCGGGTGAGACCCTGGCACTTGGTGAGCATGTAGCTGGCGACGCGCGTCTGGCGGGTAGCGAAGGCGTGGGCCAGCAGGTCGCTTTGGAGCTTGGCGATGCGCGGCCAGTCCTTCATATCGCCGTCGTACTCGGGCTCGTCCACCTTGTAGTATTGCGGCGGCATGCTGGCGATGGAACGCTCGACATCGCGGATGGAATCGAGATGTTCGCCGAGGCGCTTCTGATCCTCGGCGCCGAGGTTGCCCTGGAGGGCGTTGGCATCGGCGCGAATGGCGTCGAGCACGCTGCGCTTGCGGTTGACCCAACCGATCTCGCGCTGGCCGAAGAGGCGGTCAAAGAGCTTGTGCGGCAGCATTTCAGGCGGCAGGGGGCGGTCGTACGCAGCCCAGCTCATGTTGCGCTGCACGCTTTCGCCGAAGCTCTCCTGCGAGACGCCGAGTTGGAGCGAGCGGAAGCGGGTTTCGCCGCCGATGCGCGCGGCGATGGTCTGGTCGATGGACGGGCCGCCTGCGCCGCGGCCGGTAAACTGAGTTCCCGTGACGAGGGCGCTCATGGAGCGGTGATGGTCGTTGCCCGGTCCGGGCATGCGCGCTGCCGGGTTGTCGAGCCCGGTCACCACGTGCATCTGTTCGCGGAAGGAGGCCAGCGGCGCGAGACAGGGCGTCATCGTGTAGTTGCGGCCGGTCTCGTTGGGAATCCAATACTTCT
Source organism: Acidobacteriota bacterium (assembly GCA_017304135.1). Lineage (GTDB taxonomy): Bacteria > Acidobacteriota > Terriglobia > Bryobacterales > Bryobacteraceae > JAFLBB01. Next base: position 15,757 of record JAFLBB010000073.1, read on the forward strand.
CGACAATGCCGTTGCCGTTGAACCAGAGGACGAACCGGGTTTCCCGCTTGGCGTTTTCGGCGGCATAGGCCGTGCCCGCGGCGTTGAACATGGCGGCCAGCGGAGGCAGCGGCAACAGGGCGCGCGAACCGGCGAAGGTCAGACCCTTAAGAAGCGTACGTCGGGAAAGCGGTCCTCTCATGCGATCAGTTCCTCTCGGCGTGGACTCCGAATTCGGTCCACCTGGCTACTGCAATCATAAGCTCTTGGAAGCGGAATTGCGAATCGCGGAAGGCGGCCAGCACGCGGGCGATCACCGGCCGGTCGGCTGCGGTTTCGCGGCGGCCCATGGCATAGCGGAAGTATTGCTTCACCAGGCACTCCTGGCATTGCGGCGTGCGGGCCAGGGCAGCGCCAAGCTCGCGCGGCGTGTGGAACTCGGAGCCCTGGATGCCGGCCACCCAACCGCTGCTGTCGATAGGCACGCTCACCGAGCGCGGCTCCTTCTTGCGGTCGAAGCTGGGGATGCGCATCGTAAGGTCCTTACGATAAGCGCCGACGCCGTCGAACTTCTCCAGTCCGAGGCCGATGGGATCGATGAGCGTATGGCAACTGGCGCAGGCCGGATTGCTCAAGTGAATTTGCAGGCGCTCGCGGTTGGTCATCGGCTTCTCCTCGCTTTGCGGCGGGAGGTTGGTATTCACGCCGGGCGGCGGCTGCGGCACGTTCTGGCAGAGGAACTGTTCGCGCACGAAGAGGCCGCGAGCGGTGGGGGAGGTCTCGGCGGGCTTACTGGTGAGGGCGAGAAAGGTGGCGTGGCTGAGGATGCCGGCGCGCCCGGAATCGGCTGGATAGGCCACGCGCGTGTAGTCGTCAGAGGGCGCTTTCATGCTGTAGAGCGATGCCAAGTCACCGTTGATGAAGGTGGCATCCGAGGTGTAGAAGTCCAGAAAGCTGCGGTTGCTCCAGACGAGGTCGGCCACGAAGCGGCGCGTCTCCTCGGTCATGGCCAGGGCCGTCTCACGGGTGAAGTTGGGGTAGAAGCGGCGGTCCTTGACCATCGTGATGACGCGGTCGAAGCGCATCCATTGCGAGACGAACTCATCGAGCGCTGCGGCGGCCTTGGGGTCAGCCAGCATGCGGCGGGCGTGCTTCTCGAAGCCTTCAGCGGTGTTCAGTTCGCCCTTCCCGGCAGCGGTCATCAACGCGTCGTCGGGCATCGTGTCCCAGAGCAGGTAGGAGAGCCGCGAGGCACGCACATAGGGGCGGTCCTCGGGGCGCGTGGCGGTTTCCGGGCGGTAGAGGAACGACGGCGATTGCAGCATCGCCTCGGCCACGGCCTGCGGCCCGGCCTTGGCCAGCAGCGCCTGGTAGCGCGTCTTCTCCGCGGCGGTGAGCGGGCGGCGGAAGGCGCGTTTGCCGAACGACTCGACGAAGGTCTTCTCGTCCGTCACTTTGATCTTCTGCGCCAGGCGTGCGGCGGCCTCGCCATAGCTTTCGGCGAGCAGGGGCGAGATCGACTGCCCTTCAAACTGGTTCTTGAAACCGTCGATGAAATCTTCGGACGGGAACTGGCGCGACGGCTGGCTGATGTCGCCCAGCAGGTCGCGGACCGTGTTGTCGTACTGCGAATGCGTGAGCCGGCGCAGCAACGGTTTGGCGTGAGCGGCGACGACGCGCCGCTCCTCGTGGCGGGCCAGGGGCCTGGTGACGGTGAGCTGCTTCACCCAGTTGATGAGGGTGGTTTCGGCCTCGCTACCGGGCTGTATGCGGCGGCCTCCGGCATGGCCGATGCGGTTGGTCGGCTTCATCACCAGCATCGACTTCGCCGGGTCGGCGGTGTCAACAAAGCGGCGCAGTGAATCGCCAAACACCTCGCGCTCGGCGTCGGTGGCATCGGCCTCGGGGAACTGAAGCCGAGTGGTGGAGCCGACACCGTCAGTGTTGTGGCAGCCCTTGCAATCGGCCTTTTGGAGATGGGGCCAGACGTCGCGCACGAAGTTCATCTGTGCGCACAGAGGCAACACGGCGACGAATGAAATGAGGGCAACGCGAATCAAGGTGCTACTATTCTATTCCCGATGCAGTTGATGGATCTGTTTGACCACTCCCTTGTGGGCCGGGCGCACCAGGAAGGGCTGGAGTTTGGCGGCCGCACCTTCACCTTTGGCGAGATCGATGCGCTGGCCGAAGCGCTGGCGGCGGCGCTGGCGGCGCGCGGCGTGGCGGCGGGCGACCGCGTGTGTGCGTACCTGCCCAACAGCCCTGATGTCGTGGCGCTGTTTGTCGCCTGCCAGAAGCTCGGCGTCATTTATGTACCGGTGAACATCCTCTACCGGGAGCGTGAGTTGGAGCACATCCGCCGTGATGCCGAGCCGAAGCTGTTTGTCGATGAGGACGTGCTGCGGGAGTTGCAAGCGATGCCGGCGGTGGGCGGCCGGCGCACACGCACACGCATCGATGGCGACGATGCGGCGATGATCGTCTACACCTCGGGCACCACGGGCGCGAGCAAAGGCGCGGTGATCACGCACAACAACATGCTCGCCAACACGGCCAACATCGTTGCCTGCTGGGAGATCACGCAGGCTGACCGCTTTCTGCTCGCGCTGCCGCTGTTTCATGTGCATGGCCTGGGCAACGGCATCCACTCCTGGCTGGCCACTGGCTGCCGCATGCGGCTGCTGGAACGCTTCGAACACCAGCGCGCCGCCGAAGAGTTCCTCAGCTTCAAGCCGACACTGTTCTTCGGCGTGCCCACCATTTATGTGCGTTTGCTCGAAGCTCGGCCGGAGATCGCCGCTGACATGCGGCTGTTTGTGAGCGGCTCGGCGCCGCTGCCCGCCGCCGTGATGGAAGCGTTCCGCGAGAAGTTCGGCCATACGATTCTCGAACGTTATGGCATGAGCGAAACGATGATGAACACGAGCAACCCGTACGCGGGCGAGCGGCGGGCGGGCACGGTGGGGACGCCGCTGCCGGGCATCAGCCTGCGCCTTGTCAATGGCGAGGTGCAGTTGAAGGGGCCGAACATCTTCGCCGGCTACTGGCGCAACCCGGAAGCGACGGCTAAGGCGTTCGACGACGGCTGGTTCAAAACGGGCGACATAGGCGAGCTATCCGAAGATGGCTACCTGACACTCACCGGCCGCAAGAGCGACCTCATCATCAGCGGCGGATTCAACATCTACCCGCGCGAAATTGAGGAGCTGTTACTGGAACAGGAAGGCGTGGCCGAAGCGTCGGTGGTGGGCGTGAGTGATGCGGTGCGGGGCGAGGTGCCGGTGGCCTATGTGGTGCAGCGGGGTTGCTGCGAGGTGGAGAGGCTGGAACAGTGTTGCCGTGAGAAGCTGGCTTCGTTCAAAGTGCCGCGGGCGTTTGTGATGGTCGAGACGCTGCCGCGCACGGCGTTGGGCAAGGTGCAGAAGCATCTCTTGCCCAAGCCGGTGGCGTCAAATTAGAGCATCACCGAAATCACGATCATCAGCACGGAGAAAGCGGGCAGCAGCAGCAGCGCCGTCTTCAAGCGCTTGGGGTCTTCGCCGGCTACGCTGCCGATGATGGGCGAGCTGACGACCAGGCCGAGCCAGCCGGCTGTGGAGGCGATTCCCGTTGCCGTGGCTGCCATCGCCGGGAACTTGCCGCCGACAACCGCCAGCGTTGTGGGGAACACCGGGGCCATGGCGATGCCGGCCAGGAATACCGCTGCCCAGGCCACGTTGGGCGAACTGGTTTGGAGCATGGCGTAGGTGGTGATGGCCATCAGGACGGCCGCGCCTGTGAGCACGCGCTCAGGCGAGACACTGGAGAGCACGGGGGCCACGGCGACACGGCCGAGCAGAATGCCAAGGGCGAAGCCGAGCGAGAGGATCGTGATGGCGCTCTTCTCCGGCACGCCCTGCGCGATGAGGTGGCGCGCCAGCCAGTTCCATACGCCGACTTCCGCGGCCACATAGAGGAAGAGGAAGGCCGCCAGCAGCAGCAGGGCCGGGTTGCCGAGCAGTTCGCTCACCTGCGAACCCTGGAACGATACCTGGCCGCTCGGCGCGGCCATCGGCGTGAGGCTGTGGATGACGAGCGTGATGAGCGCCAGCGCGGCGGCAAACACCGTCAGCCGGCCTGAATTGTTGTTGAAGACCCTGGCCGCGAGCAGCGGCGTGAGCAGGCCGCCCAGGCCGAAGAAGAGGTTGAGCAGGTTGAATACGCCGGCCGTGCTGAGCGATTCGATCTTGATGTCGCCGGCGAGGGCGAACGCCGCCGTCACCAGCGAACCGCCACCGATGCCGAGGATAAGCATAGAACCGGCGATGATCGTGTAGCCGACGGCGCTGCGCAGCCCGAGCAAGGCGAGCGCGATGAGGCCGAGAGCCAGCAGCAGTCCGAGCTTCTTGCCCTGCGTATCCACCAACGGTCCGATGAAGAACGAACCGAGCATGAGGCCGATGCCCTGCGCCATGGCAATGTTGCCGTTCTGTTTGGGAGAGAGGGAGAAGCGCTTGGAAAGGTCGGGCAGAATGGTGCCCAGCATGGCGGCAATGAGGCCGTAGACGAAGATGGCGAGTACGGCGGCGAGGATGAGCATGTCGATCTCCTAAGATGTTGCGCCCCGCACGGGCGGGAGCGCAGGTTCCAGCAAGCGAAAAGGACCGCCCGGGTGTTGGCCCGAACGGTCCTCAATCGTAACAAATGCCAGGGACGGGTGGCGGAGGGTGATTAGACGAAGCTGTACTTACGGGCCTTGTCGTCCCACACCACCATCTTGTTGTTGCGGAAGGCGAGCGTGGCCATGTGGCCGCTGATGGCCGCCTGCTGGCCGACTTCGACCGGAGCCACCAGTTGGGCCTTGCCTTCGATGGCGTCGAGCAGGTTGCGGATGTGCGCTTCGACGGCCGGGTTGTCGTTGCCGCGCAGGTCGAGCTTCACTTCGCTGCGGGCGGCGACGTGGGCCGGCGGCTTACCGGCAAACTTCTGCGGCGTGAACATGAGCGTCTGGCGGTTCAACACCTGGAGGGTGCCTTCGTTGCCGCAGAACTGCTCGCCGTAGCCGAACTCGTCGTTGCCGAAGTAGCAGGAGTAGTTGATGTGGAACTTGTCGTTGTATTCGTAGAGCGCGCTGAGTGTGTCGGGCACATCGCGGTCATCGCCTTCGGTCCAGCGGTAGACGCCGCCGGAGGCCACGCACGACTTGGGCACGGTCTTGCCCATGACGAAGTTGGAGATGTCGGTCTGGTGGACGAGCAGGTCAGTAGAGATGCCGCCCGAATAGTCCCAATAGAGGCGCCACTGGAAGTAGCGGTTCTTGTTGAAGCCGGTTTTGGGAGCGGGGCCGAGGAAGCGGCTGTAGTCGGTGTTCTCGGGCGAGGCGTCGGTGGGAATGTTATAGCGCCAGGCGGGGGCGCCGTTGGTGAGGGCGGCGCGATACCAGAAGGCGCGCACGTAGTGGCACTCGCCGATGAGACCCTGCGCAACCATGGTCTTGGCCATGATGTAGAGCGAGTTGGAGCGGTTCTGCGTGCCCACCTGCACCTTTTTGCCCGATGCATTGGCGGCCTTGATCAGCTCCTCGCCCTTCTCGATGGTTTGGGCGAGCGGCTTTTCGATGTAGACGTGCTTGCCGGCCTTAAGCGCGGCGAGGGTCATCTCGTGGTGCAGGTGCTCGGGCGTGGCGATGACGACGATCTGGATGTTCGGGTCGGCCAGCAGTTGCTGGTAATCGACGAAGGTCTTGGGGGACCTGCCCTCCTGGGTGGCCACTCTGTCCTTGGCGCGATTCAGGTTGCCGGCGTAGGTGTCGCAGACGCTGAGCACCGATGCCCGCGTGGCGCTGCCCGCATAGAGGCGCTCCATCAGGTAATAGCCTCGCCCGCCGGTTCCAATGAATCCGACGGTCATCTTGTTGCCCTGGGCAACCAGATTGGGAATGAACGCCGGTGCTGCCGCGATGGCGGCTTTCTTGACCAAGCTCCGCCTGGACACGGATTCAGACATGGAAGGGCTCCTTTTGCAATGAAGTACCTTTCAGGTTACCAGAGGGGGCCGCTTTGGACAGTTGGCTGCGATTCTCGACCCCCGCCGGAAACCCGATGTATAATCAAGGTGAAAGTTTGGCTTACTTCACGTGGGCGTAAGCCCACTTTTTTATTGGTGGCAGCAGAGGCCGGATGAAGAGCGAGATCGTCGACAAGGTGACCGAAATCGTGGAACGCGCGGGCCGGAGCGAAGGCATCGAAGCCGTTGAGGTGGAACTCAAGGGCGCCGGCAGCGCGCGCGTGCTCCGCATCTTCATCGACAAACCCGCGGGCGTGACCCACGCCGACTGCCGCAACATCTCCGAGTATGTCGGCACCGTTCTCGACATGGAGGATGTGATTCCCGGCGGGCGCTACACGCTGGAAGTGAGTTCGCCCGGCGTGGAGCGCAAGCTCAGCCACCCCCGCGATTTTGAACGCTTCGCCGGCCAGAAGGCGAAAATCGTCCTGAGCGAACCCATCGAGGGACACAAGGTGTGGGAAGGCACGCTGGCGGGGTTCGCCGACGGTGTCATCACCTTGGAACCCGCTCCGGGCGAATCGGTCCCGATTCCCCTCACCCAGGTGGCGCGGGCCAACCTGAAATTCGACTGGTAATTCCGGCAACCCCGAGACAGAGGCTAGATACCCTTGGCATCGATCTATCAATCCATCGAAATCCTGAGCAAGGAAAAGGGCGTTGACGCACATGTCATTCTCGACGCCGTGAAAGACGCGCTGATGGTGGCGGCGCGCAAGCACTTCCGCACGGAAGAGAACATGGCGGTCGACTTCGATCCGAAGAGCGGCGCCATACTGCTGTTCATCGTGAAGAACGTCGTCGACGAGGTCGTCGACAAGGTGAACGAACTGACACTCGACCAGGCGCGCAAACTCGATCCGAAGGCCGAAGTGGGCGGCCTCGTCCGCATCCCGAAGAGCGCCGAAGCCCTGGGCCGGATTTCGGCGCAGACGGCCAAGCAGGTGATCCTGCAGAAGGTGCGCGAGGCCGAACGCGAGAACATCTTCGCGGAGTTTTCCGGCCGGGTGGGCGACCTGTTGCATTGCACCATCAAGCGCATCGAAGGCCAGGACATGGTGGTCGACCTGGGCAAGACGGAAGCCCGGCTGCCGAAAAAGGAGCAGTCGCGCCTGGAGAATTTCACGATCGGCGACCGCATCCGCGTGGTGATCAAGAGCGTGGAAAAGACGGGCAAGAACGCCGGCGTGATGGTCAGCCGCGCCTCGCCCGACCTGGTGCAGCGGCTGTTTGAACAAGAGGTGCCGGAGATTTACGACAGCACGGTACAGATCAAGGGCTGCGCGCGCGAAGCAGGCGAGCGGACCAAGATCGCCGTGCACAGCCGCGACCGGGACGTGGACAGCGTTGGCGCCTGCGTGGGCATGAAAGGCATGCGGGTGCAGTCGATCATTCGCGAACTACGCGGTGAAAAGATCGACATCATCGAATTTTCGGAAGATATTGCCACCTTTGCCACGCACGCCCTGAGTCCGGCCCGCATTACGCGAGTGGCCATCGTCGACCCCATTGAGCGGCACATGGAAGTGATTGTCGACGACACCCAACTTTCGCTTGCCATCGGAAAAAAGGGTCAGAATGTGCGGCTGGCGGCGAAACTGCTGGGCTGGCACATCGACATCAAGAGCGAGGAAGAGAAGCGGCAGGAGGTGGAGTCGCAGATGGCCGCCGTGATGGCGCCTGGGGCTCCGGTTTCCATTCTGATCGACCATGGCCTGCCGGAAGGGCTGGCCGAGTTGCTGATTGGTTCCGGCATCGGGACGGTGGAAAAACTCGGTTCGATGACGCCGGAAGACCTGGCCGCGATCGAAGGAATTGAGCCCGACAGCGTGGAGACCATTCAGTCGAGCGTGATTTCCTACTACCAGCAGTTTGAGGCGCAGGCGGCTCCGCCTCCGCCCCAGGAATTTGTCGGCGGCATGCCCATCCAACCGCCGCTGGGCGTTGCGCCCCAGGCGCCGCTGCCGGCGGAAGCCGAAGAGATGCCAGCGGTGGAGACAGAGGGATCCCCCCAGGCGGAAGCGGAGGCGGCGCCTGTTGAGGACGCAGCCGAAGCCGAGGCGGCCGGCGAACCGGCCGAAGCACCGTCATTTGAGGCCGGCGAAGCCCCGGAAGGGGCCGCCGAGCCTTCGCAAACCTCCGAAGAGGAAGCGGTTGCGGATTCCACTCAGCCGGAATCTGATACCATAAAGGATTCGGAATAGGCGATTGCGTACGCTCCATTCCTCACATCCTGGCCTCGCGCGCCGCTCGGAGCGCGCCCGTGCCGCTCGAATTGCGTTCTGAGTCCGCGCGAAAGGCCAAACCCCGAAACGAACCGGTATGAGTAAAATTCGCATCAACGAACTAGCGCGGGAACTCGAGGTGAAGCCCGGTGTCATTCTCGACCTGCTGCCCGAGCTGGGCGTCAGCGATAAGAAGACACATTCCAGTTCGCTTGATGACGACGTGGCGCTGAACATCCGCCAGCTGCTGGCAGGCAAGGGCGAGGGCGCGGGATACGTTCCCCACCTTGACGACGACACCGAATCCAGTGAGCCGGTTGCCGTGGAAGAGGCCGTCCAGGCCACGCCGCCGGTGAAACCCGCGGCTCCTGTCGCGGACGCGCCCCCGGTTGCCGCGTCGACAGCTCCCGCCGCGCCGTCCCCTGTTCCCGCTGTAGCTCCCAAGGAGACCGATACGCCACCTCCCGCACTCGCCGCGCCGCCCCCTGCTGAAGAAAGGGAGCGCGAAACGCCGGCGCCCATCCGTCCACCCATTGCTCCCGTGCGCCCTCCCCTGGCAGCCGGGAAGACAAGCGTACCCTCGATTCCCATTCCTCCGCGCCCCACGATGGCGCCCAAAGCGATTCGTCCGCCCCTGCTCAAGACCGGCGTCGGTCGCGGCATCATCCATGCGCTCGGTGTCCGGCTTGATGTCGATCTGACCCATGCCGTTCCCGG
>JAFLBB010000074.1 GCA_017304135.1 Acidobacteriota bacterium
CGGCCAGTATGAGCAACTCTTCCCCGAAGCCGCCTCGCACTATGGCTTCGATTGGGCCGCCCCGCGCAACAACCCCCGCGCCCCTCAGTCGCGCGGCGATAAAGGCGTCGACCAGTTCACCAACGAGGCCTGCGACTTCCTCGAGCGCCACCGCGACCATCCCTTCTTCCTCTACCTCTCCCACCACACCATCCACAGCCCCATCTTCGCCCCCGACGCCCTGCGCGAGAAATACCGCGCCATGGGCTATCACGAGGAGGGCATCCACAACGCCACCTACCTCGCCGCGCTCGAACACATGGACTCCGGCATCGGCCGCGTCCTCGACAAACTCAAGGCACTGGGGCTGGAGGAGAACACCCTCGTCGTCTTCCTCTCCGACAACGGCGGCGTCCACACACGCTGGGACAACGCGCCCCTCCGCGCCGGCAAAGGCAGCCTCTACGAAGGCGGCATCCGCGTCCCCTGCATCGTGCGCTGGCCCGGCGTCGCCAAAGCGGGAACCGTGAGCGCAACGCCCATCCACGTCGTCGATTGGTACACCACGCTGCTCGATGCGGCCAACGCTCCCGAGCCCGCCGGCCACACCCTCGACGGCGTAAGCTTTGTCCCCCACCTGCGCGGCGGCAGCCCGCCCAAGCGCGAACGCCTCTACTGGTACCTGCCGCTCTACGACATCCAATGGGGCGCGGTCCCTGGCGCCATCGTCCGCGAAGGCGACTGGAAGCTGATCGAGTTCTTCGGCGACTACGTCGACATCGAGAAGGACTACGCCTACACGCCCCAAGGCCGCGTCGAACTCTACAACCTGCGCACCGACACCGGCGAACGCAACAACCTCGCCGCCAAGATGCCCGCCCGCGTCAAAGCCATGCGCGCCGCCCTCAACGAGTGGATCGACTCCACCGGAGCCGGCCGCCCCACGCCCAATCCCAACTACGACCCCGAACGCCGCGGCGTCATCGGCCGCAAACGATAACTCAAAGGCCGCGGGCGCTAGCTCAGAACGTCCTTCACCACGCGGCCGTGCACATCGGTCAACCGGTAATGGCGGCCCTGGAACTTGTAGGTGAGCCGCGTGTGGTCAACGCCCATCAGATGCATCATCGTTGCATGCAGGTCGTGAATCTCCACCGGATTCTCGGCAATGTTGTAGCTGAAGTCGTCCGTCTCGCCATAGCTGAAGCCCGGCTTCACGCCGCCGCCCGCAAGCCACATCGTGAAGCAGCGCGGATGATGATCGCGCCCATAGTTGGTCTCCGTCAGCGTCCCTTGCGAGTACACGGTGCGGCCGAACTCCCCGCCCCACACGATCAGCGTGTCGTCGAGCAGCCCGCGCTGCTTCAGGTCCTGCACCAACGCCGCCGACGGCTGGTCGGTCTCGGCGCACTGCTTGCGGATCTCCCTGGGCAGGTTGCCATGCTGGTCCCATCCGCGATGGAACAACTGGATGAACCGCACCCCGCGCTCGGCCATGCGCCGCGCCAGAATGCAGTTCGCCGCATAGCTGCCCGGCTTGCGCGCATCCGGCCCATACATCGCAAACGTTGCCTCAGGCTCCTTCGACAAGTCCGTCAGCTCCGGCACCGAAGTCTGCATGCGAAACGCCATCTCATACTGCGCGATGCGCGTGGCAATCTCCGGGTCGTGCATCTCGCGCTGGCTCATCTCGTTCAACTGCGCCAGGTCGTCCAGGTAGCGCCGCCGCGCCGTGCTCTCATAGCCGGGAGGATTCGATAGATAGAGCACCGGGTCGCCCCCGGCGCGGAACTTCACTCCCTGATATTTGCTCGGCAGGAAACCGCTGCCCCAGGCCCGGTCGGCCAGCGCCTGCGAGTTGCCCGAACCCTGCGACACCATCACCACGAACGAAGGCAGATCCTGGTTCTCGCTTCCCAGCCCGTAGCTGACCCACGCGCCCATCGACGGCCGCCCGGCAAGCTGAAAGCCGGTCTGGAAAAACGTCACCGCCGGATCATGGTTGATCGCTTCGGTCTTCAGCGTCTTGATCACGCACAGCTCGTCGGCCACCTTCGCCTGGTGCGGAATCAACTCGCTGAACCACTGCCCGCTCTTGCCGTGCTGGGCAAACTGGAAGATCGACGGCGCCACCGGAAAGCTCGCCTGGTAGGCCGTCATGCCGGTGAGCCGCTGGCCCATGCGGATCGAAGCGGGCAGGTCCTTGCCTCGTGCACCCGCCAGTTGCGGCTTATGGTCAAACAGATCCAGTTGCGACGGCGCGCCGTGCTGGAACAGATAAATGACACGCTTCGCCTTGGCCGCAAAGTGCGGCAGACCCGGCATCGCGCCGCCTGCTTTGGGCGCATCGGCGGCCAGCAGCGAGCCCAGCGCCGCCGAGCCAATGCCCGTCGCCGTGCGCGAAAAGAAATGCCGCCGCGTGATCTGCAGCCGCGCTTGCTGGATCGGATCGTCGTGGTTCCACTTCATTGCCGCGTCACCGTTTCATCGAGATTCAGAAGCAGGCTGCCCACTGAGCCGAAAGCCGCCAGCTCGCGCTTGTCCACACGCGCATCGATCGGCGCTTCGCCCTGCGCCAGGAACTGCTCCACACGCTTCGCATCGCCCGCAAAGTAGTCGAGGTGGTAATTCAGGCTGCCGCGCAGCACCTCCACCTCCGCCGGCTTCGGCACGCGCCCCGTGGCCAGCCGGAATCCGTAGCGCAGCCGCTCCTCCGCACTCGCGCCGCCCTCCAGCATCATGCGTTGCCCAAACACCCGCGCCGCTTCCACAAACTGCACATCGTTCATCAGGTTCAACGCCTGCAGCGGCGTGTTCGTGCGGCTCTCGCGCACCACGCACGCTTCGCGATTGGCGGCGTCAAAGTTGGCCAGCATCGGCGGCGCCACGGTCCGCTTCCAAAACGTATAAAGGCTGCGCCGGTAGAGATCGCGCCCATGCGCCTGCGCATAGTCCATGTCCTGCATGGTGAGTTCCTTCCACAACCCATCGGGCTGATAAGGCTTCACCGACGGCCCGCCGATGCGCGCATCCAGCAGCCCCGCCACCGCCAGCGCCGTGTCGCGCACCGACTCGGCCGGAACGCGGAACCGCGCCCCCCGCGCCAGCAGCCGGTTCTCCGGGTCGCTCTGCAGCAGCTCCGGTGTGGCCCTGGAATCCTGCCGGTACGTCGCGCTCGTCACCATCAGCTTCAGCAGTCCCTTCACATCCCAGCCCGACCGAACAAACTCAGTCGACATCCAGTCCAGCAACTCCGGATGCGAAGGCCACTCGCCCTGCAACCCAAAGTCCTCCACCGTCTTCACCAGCCCAATGCCAAACATCATCTGCCAAAAGCGATTCACCCCCACACGCGCCGTCAACGGATTCTCCGGCGCAATCAACCACTGCGCAAACCCCAGCCGGTTGTTCGGCGCACCCGCCGGCAGTGGATGCAACAGCGCCGGCACACCCGGCTCCACCACTTCACCGGGCTTGTCGTATTGCCCTCGCTGCAGCAGATGCGTCGGCCGGCGCTGCTTCAGTTCCGCCATCACCATCACCGTCGGAAAGCTCCGCTCCAGCGCTTCGCGCTCACGCCGCAGTTGCGTCAGCTTGGCCCACTGCCCGCGCACCTCGGGCGCGGCGGCGTTTTCCAGGAAGTAGAGCAGCGACGGCTTGGTGGAAGCCAGCGCAGCAATTTCATCGCCGTTGACCACGCGCGAATAGACAGCCACGTCTTCCACCACTCCGTTGAACTTGTTCTCCGCCCCTCCCCCTTCGCCGATGCGGAAAACCTCCTTGAATGCCTTGCCCGCGTTGCCCAGCGGACGATAGAGCGTGTCGAGCTTGACCTCCATCTCGATCTCGGCCCCATCGACGTAAACGTGGATGCCTTCGGCCATGCGCGAGCCGGAGTAAGTGACCAGCACGTTGTAGGCGCGCCCACCGGCGAGGGCGGTCTTCGACGTGATGCGAATGGCGTCGTCGTCCCAATCGCTGATGAAGTGCACCATCAGCTTGCCCTGCCTGGCGTACAAACCGTAGCCGCGGCCTCGCGGCGAATTGTCGGTGCGCGTCCAGATGGCCCCGTTCGGCGCGCTCTCGGCCGAGACGCGCGCCGAGACGCTGAAGCGGTCCTCAATGTCGTGGACGATTCGTTTCAGGTTGCGCTCGCGCCCGGAATCCGGCGCCCACAGCGTCTGCCCGCCGGCGGCCGCCGTCTTCGACCATGCGGCCATCTCGCGCCTGGTCTGCGCACCCCGCGCTTCAATCCACTTCTCAATCGCCGCGATCTTCGCGTTCAACTCCCGCGCCTGCGCCTGCTGCTCTTCGGTCGGCGCCGGGGTGAGCGGCGGCGAGTTGCCATACTTCATCGCCCGGCCATGCTCCGGCACATTGTTGAAGTAGGCGTACATCTGGTAGAACTCCCGCTGCGCGATGGGATCGTACTTGTGGTTGTGGCAGCGGGCGCAGCCCATCGTGAGTCCCATGAACACGGCCGACGTGGTCTCCATCCGGTCAATCACATACTCGACGGCATACTCCTCGGCGATGATGCCGAACTCGGAGTTGCCGCGGTGATTGCGATTGAAGCCCGTGGCGACCTTCTGGTCGGTCGTCGCACCCGGCAGCATGTCGCCGGCGATCTGCTCCAGCGTGAACCGGTCATACGGCTTATTCCGTGCAAACGCCTCGATCACCCAATCGCGCCAGCGCCACATCGAACGCTCACCGTCGAACTGGTAGCCATTGGTATCGGAATAGCGCGCGTAGTCGAGCCAGCGGTACGCCATGCGCTCGGCGTAGCGCGGCGACGCAAGCAGGCGGTCCACGGCCCGCTCATAGGCATTCGGCGAGGAGTCAGCGAGAAAGGCGTCGATCTCGGCCGGCGCCGGCGGCAAACCGGTCAGGTCAAGCGTCGCCCGCCGCAGCAGCGCTTCCTTGCCGGCTTCCGGCGATGGCCGCAAGCCCTCGCGATCGAGCCGCTCCAGTACAAACGCGTCAATCGGATTGCGCACCCACGCCGCGTTGCTCACCTTCGGCAGCGCCGGAGCCCTTGGCGGGAGGAACGACCAGTGCTTCTCCCATTTCGCCCCCGCCGCGATCCATGAGCGCAGCGCCTCAACTTCCTTCGGCGCAATCGCGTGCCCGGTGTGCACCGGCGGCATGCGCTTGGCCTTGCTCTCGGTGGTGACGCGGCGGATCAGTTCGCTTGTATCGGGATCGCCCTCCACAATGGCCCGCCGTCCACCGCCAAGGTCGGCTTTGGCCGCCGATTCCAGGTCCAGCCGCAGCGGAATGTTCTTCGTCTTCGCATCCGGACCGTGGCAGGTGAAGCACTTGTCCGAAAGAATCGGCCGCACATCGCGATTGAACTCCGCCGCCCTCTCAGCCGCACACAAAGATACCGCGGAGACACAGAGACCAAGGAGTGCGGAACGCATGCCCCTTATTCTATATGCGGCCGCCTACCCCCGCCGCTTCGCGCACGCCTCGCGCACAGCCTCCACCATCCGCTTCTGCCGCCCTTCGACGGTCGCCATAATGGAGCGCACGTTCGCCTTGGCCCGCGCCGGATCGCGCACGATCGACTCGAGCCGCGACCACAACTGCTCGCCGCTCGTCTCGTCCACTTCAAAGAACCAGTCTTTCGCCCCGATGTCGCGGTACATCTGCCCCTTGCAGGTGTCGGTGGGCTGCCGCACATAGAATGTCGGCGTGCCGTTGCGCAGCGAAATCAGCGGCGAATGGCACTCCACACTGATCACCGCCTGCGCCTTGGAATACACCGACGCCGCCTCATCCGGCAGCCAAAACGTATCGCGCCACACCACGTTCTTCTTGATCTCCGCCGGCAGCGGATCCACCAGCACCTCTTTGGCCATCTGCACCTGGTAGGTCATCTCGGCGCACGCCATCACCTTGTTCCCCGTGTTCTTCACATACGCGATGATCATCTCGCGCAGCTTGGCGTGATCCTGCTGGGTGGTGCGCTCATTGATGGCATCCTTCACGTGGTCATCGGGCACGCGCGCCGTGTTGCGGATGCGGTAATACGGCGTGTACCGCAGCCGCGGAATCACGCAAATAAACTTACCCTCCTGCAACCCGGCCGACTTCAGGTACCCAAACCCCTTGGCGTCATCGCGCAGATGCATGCCCAGTTGCGCGTCAGGGCCGAACTCGAGAATCGGCGCCTTCGCCCCTTGCGCTTTCAGATAGCCCACCGAAATCGTGTCGCGGCAGAAGAAGAACGACGCCCGGTCGATGATGTACCGGTAGTCCTCCGGCAGATGCGTGGCCGGCAGGCGCGCTGCCTTCGCGCGAATCTGCTCGAGCGTCCCGCCCTCCGGTTCCCGCCCGTTGCCGAAGCCCGAGATCGGGTCCGTGCTCACGCCAAACACACCCACCGGTTTACCCGTGGCTTTGTGAAACGCAATCGCGTCGGCGTGCGCCGGAAAACCCGAACCGGAGCCGCTGATATAGAGATCGGCCTCTTCCCACGCCTTGGCCACCTCGGGTGTGAGCGGCTTGCCTTCGCGCGAAAGCCCGCCTTCCACGATCTTCAGCTTCGGGTAGCCTTGCGTCACCAGCCGCCGCGGCTCCGGCCCCAACTGTTTCGGCCACAGCGTGATCTCAGCCTCGGGGAAATATTTGTACAGCAGCGTCAGCGCCCCCGGGCCGTGACCCACATCGCCGATGTTGACGTCCTGCCAGAAATTCCGCAGCAGCAGCTTCGGCCTCCGCCCGGATTGCGCCGAAGCGCGTGAGATCAAGGTCAGGCCAAGGGCCGAAAGTTGCCGGCGGGTGAGTGCGCTCATGCTCGTCATTCTATCGCCGCACCCGCCGCGAAGCTCGCCGTGCCGCCGCTAGCGCCGCGCCTTCCAGGCGTTCCAATCCACGCCGCGCATGTCGCCGGTTTCGAGGAACTGACGGTGCATGGCAAAGGCCCCCGTGAGGCTCAACGGCTCATGCGTGTCGGTGTGCAGCAGCCTCATGTAGCCGCGCAACTGCTCGCGGAAATCAGGATGCGCGCACTTGTCGATAATCAGCTCGGCCCGCTGGTGCGGGTCCTTACCGCGCAGGTCGGCCACGCCATACTCAGTGGCCACGATCTGCACCGAATGCTCGTTGTGGTCAATGTGCGAAGCCAGCGGCACAATGGTCGAAATCTTCCCGCCCTTCTGCGTCGACGGGCAACTGAAAATGGACACGTAGGCGTTGCGCGTAAAGTCGCCCGAGCCGCCGATGCCGTTCATCATCGTCTTGCCCATCACGTGCGTCGAGTTCACGTTGCCGCCCAGGTCCATCTCGATGGCCGTATTCATCGAGATGATGCCCAGCCGCCGGACGATCTCCGGGTGATTCGTAATCTCCTGCGGCCGCATCAGAATGCGCGAACGGAAGAAGTCCAGGTTGCCCCGGAACTGCGCGTTCTTCTCCGGGCTCAGCGTCAGCGCGCAGGTGCTCGCAAAGCGGCAGCGTCCGCTCTCCAACAGATCCATCACCGAGTCCTGCAGCACCTCGGTGTACATCTCAAAGTCCGGCACCTCCGGATGCGTCCCCAGCGCCCCCAGCACGGCGTTGGCAATGTCGCCCACACCGGACTGCAGCGGCAGAAAACTCTTCGGAATCCTCCCCGCGCGCATCTCCGCAACAAGAAAGTCGGCCACGTTCTGCCCGATCTGCTCCGTCGTCGGCGTGGCCGGCGCAAACGGCGTCGCCTCGTCATCGGCATCGGTGAACACAACACCGGCGATCTTCTTCGGATCGATCACCAGCACCGGCGAGCCGATGCGGTCATGCACGTTGTAGATCGGTATCTCGTTCCGCGCCGGCGGATCGGCCGGCTCGAAAATGTCGTGCATCCCCAACAACTGCGGCGGATGCCGCCGGTTCAACTCAATCAGAACCTTCTCGGCGCGATTCGCGTAGGTATTCGATACGCCCACCGACGTCGACAGCACAATGCCCCCGCCCGGGGTCACCTCACAGGCCTCCAGCACGGCCCAATGCACCTTCCCCAAGAACCCATACCGCACCTGCTGCGGCAACATCGACAAATGCATATCGAGAAAATGCACCTGCCCCGAGTTGATCTGCTTGCGCAGCGTCGGGTCCGACTGGTACGGCGTCCGGAAACGAATCGCATTCGCCTTGGCCAGCGCCCCATCCAGGCTCGGCCCCGTCGAGGCCCCGGTCAGCACGCCGACCGTGAACGGACGTCCGGCCGCATGTTCGCGCTCCGCCTTCTTGGCCAGCGCCACCGGAATCGACTTCGCCGCGCCCGCCGGCGTGAACCCGCTGAAGCCAATCGTCGAACCGTGCCCAATGAGTTCGGCCGCCTCCTCCGGCGACAGAACAGGAAATGGAAATGACATGAACTACTCCTTTGGCCTATCAGTCCTATGAAAATCCTGGAGCAGCGCGTGCGCGGCGGCAAACGGGGTCGCCGTCCCGGCTCGCACCTCTTGCTCCCACCGGGGCATCTGCTGGCGCACTCGCTGGCTGCGGCTGAACTCTTCCTCCAGCCCGATGCTGATCAACTCCCGCATCCAGGCCAGCGACTGTTCCCGCCGCCTCGGCTCGAGCAGGTTCTTCTCCCGCATCAGCGCACCGTGGTCGAGCACACTGCTCCACACCTCAGCCACGCCTTCACCGGTCCGCGCACTGCACGCAAGCACGCGCGGAATCCAGCCGCCAGGAGCCGGCGGAAACAGATGCAGCGCGCTCGCATAGTCCGCCCGGGCCCGGGTGGCGCGCTCCACGTTATCTCCATCAGCCTTGTTGATGGCCATGCCATCCACCATTTCGAGTATGCCCCGCTTGATCCCTTGCAATTCATCGCCCGCTCCGGGCAGCATCAGCAAAAGAAAGTAATCCGTCATCGACCGCACCGCCGTCTCTGACTGCCCCACCCCCACCGTTTCCACCAGCACATTCGTGAATCCCGCCGCTTCACACAACAACATCGTCTCCCGCGTGCGCCTCGTTACCCCTCCCAGGTGACCACGCGAAGGTGACGGCCGGATGAACGCATCTTCCTCCGCCGAAAGCCGCTCCATCCTCGTCTTGTCCCCCAGAATGCTGCCTCCCGACACAGGACTCGACGGGTCCACACTCAATACGGCGACTTTTTCTCCACAATCACGAATCAGATGCAGCCCCAACGCATCGAGAAAGGTGCTCTTCCCTACACCAGGCACACCCGTGATGCCCACCCTGCGGGAATTCCCCGTATGCGGCAGAATCGCTTCCAGAATCGCCGTGGCCAGGTCGCCATCCGCCGGATGATCGCTCTCAATCACCGTGATGGCCCGCGCCAGCACACTGCGGTTGGCCGCCAGAACACCATCCACGTATTGCGCCACCGTCAGCCGGCGGCGCACCCAGCGCAACGGCTCTTCAGCCCCTGACGCCACTCGCCGCTCCCCGCAGTGCCGTCAGAATCTGCCGCGCCGAAAGCGGGATCTTCGTTCCCGGCCCAAACACCCCCGCCGCGCCGGCTTGCATCAGGAACTCATAGTCCTGAGGCGGAATCACACCGCCTACCACAACCAGAATGTCATCGCGTCCCAGCGTCTTCAATTCGGCGATCACCTCCGGTACTAGTGTCTTATGCCCGCCCGCTAGTGTGGAAACACCCAACACATGGACGTCATTTTCCACAGCCATGCGCGCCACTTCCTTCGGCGTCTGGAACAACGGACCCAGATCGACATCGAACCCAAGATCGGCAAACGCCGTGGCGATCACTTTCGCCCCACGGTCATGTCCATCCTGACCCATCTTGGCTACAAGAATGCGCGGACGCCGCCCCTCCTCGGCCTCGAACTCCTTGGCCATGGCTTGCACGGCGGCAAAGTCGGCATCGTCCCGGCTCTCCGAGGAGTAGACACCGGAGATGGTCCGGTTCACCGCCTGGTAGCGGCCGAACACCTCTTCCAGTGCGAGTGAAATCTCACCCAGTGTGGCGCGCTTTCGCGCCGCATCCACGGCGCATTCCAATAAGTTGCCTTCCCCCGTCTGGGCGCAGCGCTTCAGCGCCGTCAGGGAGTGATACACCGCATCGTCGGCGCGCTTGTCCTTCACGGCATGCAGCCGCGCCAGTTGCGTCTCGCGCACGGCGGCGTTGTCCACCACCAGAACGTCAATCGGCTTCTCGTCCTCCACCACATAGCGGTTCACGCCGACAATCGTCTCGCGCCCCGCATCGATGCGCGCTTGCCGCCTCGCCGCCGCCTCCTCGATCCGCATCTTCGGCAGGCCCGTTTCGATCGCCTTGGTCATGCCGCCCAGCTGTTCGATCTCCTGGATCAGCGTCCATGCCTTCTTGGCCAGCTCACCGGTCAGCGCTTCGACATAATGGCTGCCGCCCCACGGATCCACCACATCGCAAATCCCCGTCTCCTTCTGCAGGTAGATCTGCGTGTTGCGCGCAATCTTCGCGCTTGCATCGGTGGGCAGCGCCAGCGCTTCATCGAGCGCGTTGGTGTGCAGCGATTGCGTCCCGCCCATCGCCGCCGCCAGTGCTTCCAAACACGTCCGGATGACGTTGTTGTATACATCCTGCGCCGTCAAGCTCCAACCCGAGGTCTGGCAGTGCGTGCGCAGCGCCATCGACTTCGTGCTCTTCGGCTCAAACTGCTTCACCAGCTTCGACCACACCAGCCGCCCGGCGCGCATCTTGGCGATCTCCATGAAGTGGTTCATCCCGATCGCCCAGAAAAAGCTCAGCCGCGGCGCGAAGCTGTCGATATCCAACCCCGCCCGCAAACCCGTGCGCAAATACTCCAGCCCGTTGGCCAGCGTGTAGGCCAGCTCCAAATCCGCCGTCGCCCCCGCTTCCTGCATGTGATAGCCCGAAATCGAGATGCAGTTGAACTTCGGCATCTTCTCCGAGCAGTAGCGGAAAATGTCGCCGATAATCCTCATCGACGGGCCCGGAGGATAGATGTACGTATTCCGGACCATGAACTCCTTCAGAATGTCGTTCTGAATCGTCCCCGCCAGCTTCTGCGGCGGCACGCCCTGCTCCTCGGCGGCCACGATATAGAACGCCATCACCGGCAGCACGGCCCCGTTCATCGTCATCGACACCGACATCTGGTCCAGCGGAATCTGGTCAAAGAGGATCTTCATGTCCTCCACCGTGTCGATCGCTACGCCCGCTTTGCCCACGTCGCCGGTCACGCGCTCGTGGTCGGAATCATAGCCGCGATGCGTGGCCAGGTCGAAGGCCACCGACAATCCCTTCTGCCCGCCCGCCAGGTTGCGGCGGTAAAACGCATTCGACTCCTCGGCCGTCGAAAAGCCCGCGTACTGGCGGATCGTCCACGGCCGCACCGTGTACATGCTGGCGTAGGGTCCGCGCAGAAACGGCGGCAGCCCCGCGCCGAAATCAAGGTGCTCCATCTGGGCCAGATCCGCCGCGGTGTAGAGAGGCTTCACCTCGATGCCCTCGGGGCTCATCCAGGGCTCTCCACCGGCGGGCGCGGCCGCTGCCGGCCGGAATTCCACGCCATCGCACAGCTTGCCCGCCTCTTCGATCAGCGAGGCCGTCAAAGTCTCAATGTAGTAACACCCGCCGCCCGCATCGGCCACATGATGGATGTGCGACTCCTCAGCCAGAATGCGGCTCAGGCTCCGCGACAGATGATCGCCAAACCCCGCCTTGCCCACCACCAGCACATCGCAGCCACCCAACACGGCGCTCAGCGCTTCCGTGGTGGCCCGCAGCAGATCCATCTCGGCATCACTGCTCGAACGCGCCGCCGTGGTCACCCACAACTCCAACCCTTCAGCGCTCACCCGCCGCCATAAGCCGCGCGCGGCCCTGAGCTTGGCGATCTCGTGAAAAAAGTTCGGCCCCGCCGTCAACAGCACCGCTTTGGCTCCGCGGGAAGCCGCCGCCGCCACCGCCGCCAGTTGCGCCACCGCCTTCAGCCCCGCTTCGATCACCACGACCTGTGGCGGAATCTCCTCCGGAGCCGCCGTGCGCCAGCCTCGCTCCATGCGCCGCGCCGCCGCCGTATCCAAACCCGCCGTATCGGCGCGCGTATAAAACGGTGTCGGGTTCTTCGGTGACTCACCCTTGTTCTCGGCCAGAATCGCCTTCCGCCAATCCTCGGGCGTGGTCGCGGCAAACTCGTCCCAAAGTCCCATCTCAGCCCTCCTGCACCACTTCGATCAGATAGCCAAACGCCGCCTCGGCCGTGGTCTTCGGGTGCACGAAGAACACCGTCGTTCCGCGCGAACCCTTGCGCGGCGCTGCGTCGAGAATCTGGAACCCGTTCGCCTTCAGATGATCGTACGCCGCCTGAATGTCGGCCACACGGAACGCCACGTGGGCAAACCCGCCCCGGCCTCCCGCCTTCTCAATCTGCTTGGCCACCGGCGACTCCGCCGTCAACGGCTCCAGCAACTGCATCAGGTTCGGGCCCTCGCCAATCCGCAGCAGCACCTCGCGCACCTGGTCTTTACCCAGCACATCCTCGCGGTGCACCTCGGTAAACCCCATCGCCTTGTAAGCGGCCACGTGCTGTTCCAACTCGCCCGGCTTCACCGCCACCGCCACATGGTCCACGCACAAAAAGCCCGGCACCTCGTTCATCTCGTTCGTCATGGCCGCTGGCTCCGTTTCTACTCGCATTCCACCACCACCTGCCCGCTTTGCACATTGTCGCCGGCAGCCACCTTCACCGCGCTCACCTTGCCCGCCATCGGCGCCGTGATGTTGGTCTCCATCTTCATGGCTTCCAGCACCAGCAAGATGTCGCCCGGCTGAATCGATTGCCCCGGCTGCGCGCTCACCTTCACCACAATCCCCGAAATCGGACTGCGGCATACCTTATCGTCGCCTACCGGCGTCGGCGCCAGCGGCGGCGGCGGCGCGCCCGATGCCGGCACGCGCACCGGAGCAGGTTGTGTCATGTAGGAAGCGGGCCCTGGCTGCGGCTCCTCGGCCACCTCCACATCCACCTCGTACGTCTTGCCATCCACCGTTACCTTCAGTTTCATCTTGTCTCTCCGCTACCGCTGCACCACAATTCCATGCGAGGCCTGAATCGAGGCCCGTCCATGCTGCGCCCAGGCCATTGAACTCGCCAACCGCACCTGGCGGATATGCGCCCGCTTGCCCAGAAACGCCGCCACCGCCGCCGAAATCGCCAGAATCACCTCCTCGGCAATCTCCGGCTCCGCCACCGGCTTGGCCGGCTCCGCGGCAGGCGCCGGCGCCGGCGGAGCAGCCGCCGCCGTCTTCACCGCCCCCGCGCCCACCAGCTTCTCCAGCGCCTCCATCTTCGCCTGCAGATCGCGGATCTTCTGCTCCATCTCCGCCATCTGAAATTTGCACTCTAATCGCAGTTCCGATGCCATGGCGTCTCCTTAGAGCGGAATCAGTCCGTGTTTCTTCGACGGCCGCAGTTCGCGCTTGGTGTGCAGATACTCCAGCGCTTGCGCGATCACGCGCCTTGTCTCGGCCGGCTCGATGATGTCATCCACCAGCCTCCGCCCGGCCGCCACATACGGCGTCGAGAAGGCCTCCCGGTATTTCTCGATCATCTCCTTGCGCTTGCCTTTTTTATCCTCGGCCGCGTCGATCTCGCGCTTGAACACGATCTCCGCCGCGCCCTCGGCCCCCATCACCGCCACCTCCGCCGTCGGCCACGCAAACACGCGGTCGGCCCCCAGGTCCTTGCCGCACATCGCCAGGTACGCCCCGCCAAAGGCCTTGCGCAGCACAATCGTGATCTTCGGCACCGTCGCCGCCGAGTAGGCGAACAGCATCTTCGCGCCATGCCGGATAATCCCGCCATACTCCTGCTGCACGCCAGGCAAAAAGCCCGGCACGTCAACAAAGGTCACCAGCGGAATGTTGAACGCGTTGCAGAACCGGATGAACCGCGAGGCTTTGTTCGAAGCGTTGATGTCCAGCACACCCGCGTTCACCTGCGGCTGGTTGCCGATGATGCCCACCGTGCGCCCCAACACCCGCGCAAAGCCGATCACGATGTTGGCCGCATAGCCCACCTGCACTTCCAGAAAATCGCCCCCGTCCACCACGTTCACCACCACGTCGCGCACGTCATAGGCCTGCTTGGCCTCCGGCGGCACAATCTCGTTCAACGCCGGGTTGGGGTCCACGTTGCCATCGGTCGGATACTCCGGCGGATCTTCCAGATTGTTCGACGGCAGAAAGCTCAGCAGCTTCTTGCACAGCAGCGCCGCCTCGGCGTCGTCCTCGGCGATAAAGTGAATCACGCCGGAATGCGTCATGTGCGCATCCGGCCCGCCCAACTGATCGGCCGTCACGCTCTCCCCGGTCACCTGCTTGATCACGTTCGGACCCGTGATGAACATCTGCGCCTTGCGCGTCTGGATAATGAAATCCGTCAGCGCCGGGCTATACGCCGCCCCGCCCGCGCACGGCCCGCAAATCAGCGACACCTGCGGCACCACGCCGCTCAACATCACGTTCGTGTAGAACACCTTCCCGTAGCCGGAAAGCGAATCGATGCCCTCCTGCACGCGCGCCCCACCGGAATCGTTGATGAACACAAACGGCGTGCCCGTCTTCAACGACTGCTCCATCGTATCGGCCACCTTCAGCGAGTGCACCTCGCCCGCCGAGCCGCCCGCCACCGAGAAATCCTGGCTGGCCAGGTGGATCAGCCGCCCGCCCACCGTACCCGCCCCCGTCACCACACCATCGGCGGCCATCTCCTTACCGGCCATCCCGAACAGCGTCGCCCGGTGCTGGGCAAACAGCCCGCTCTCTTGGAAGCTGTTGGCATCCACCAGAGCCGCCACTCTCTCTCGCGCCGTCAGTTTGCCCTGTGCGCGCAGCTTGTCCAGCTTGTCGTTTCCTCCGCCCGCTTCCATCTCGGCGCGGCGTGTACGCAGTTGTTGCAGTCGTTCTTCCATCGTCGGCATAGTGTTCTCCCGTTACATTCCTGCGGTGAGTGCCCGGCTTCCCTCAGGCCGGTGTGACGGTCACGTTGTGCGACCGCCCGTTGAGCTTCACCTCGTAGCTGATGGCGCTGCGCACCGGGCTCTGCCCGTTGCCCGCCGCCGGTGCGGCCGCCCCGGGCGCCGGCGCCGGCGCCGCGTTCGGATCTCGCCCCACGTTCTTCGGCCCTTGCGCCCGCGTCTTGAAAAACCGCGGCGCTACCTGCGGAAACATGGCGTGCGTCAGCACATCCTCGTCGGAACCGTCGCAGCCCTCGAGGTTGAGGGCGGCGGCCCGCAGTTGATCCCACTCCGGCGTCAACAGGTCAGCCGGCCGGCAGGTGATCGTCGGCTTCTTGGCATGCTGCCCGGCGCGCTCGATCACGGCCCGGTCGCGCGCCCCGATCGTCTCGCCGTAGTAGCCCAGCATCAAATCGGCAAACTCGCCCGTCAGCACCTTATACCGGCCCATCAGCACGTTGAATACGGCCTGCGTGCCGACAATCTGGCTCGACGGCGTCACCAGCGGCGGATACCCCGCGTCGGCCCGCACCCGCGGCACCTCGGCCAGCACCTCTTTGATGCGGTCCGCCGCCCCCTGCTGCTTCAACTGGCTCTCCATGTTGGAGATCATCCCGCCCGGAATCTGCGAGTCGAAAATCTCGGTCTCCACACCCGTGATGTTCGACAAAAACTCGGCGTACCGCGGCCTCACCTTGGCGAAATGGTCCTTGATCCGCAGCAGCCGCTGCATGTCCAGCCCCGTCGTATAGCCCGTGTCTTCCAGCATCTCCACCAGGCTCTCGGTCGGATTGTGCCCCGGCCCCAGGCTCAGCGAGCTGATCGCCGTGTCCACCGCATCGGCTCCCGCTTCAATGGCCTTCATCAGGCTCACCAGTGTCACACCCGTGGTCGCATGCACATGTACATGCACCCGCACCTCTTCGCCCAGCGATTCCTTGATCGCGCTCACAATGTCAAACGCCGGTTGCGGCTTCAGCAGCGCCGCCATGTCCTTGATGCACAGCGAGTCGCATCCCATATCGACCAGCTTCTCGGCCAGCTCGACATAGCCTTGCACCGTGTGCAAAGGCGAAACCGTGTAGCAGATCGTCCCCTGCGCATGCTTCCCCGTCCGCTTCACCGCCTTGATCGACCGCCGCAGGTTGCGCACATCGTTCAACGCGTCAAACACGCGGAACACATCCATGCCGTTGGCCGCCGCCTTCTCCACAAAGCGGTCCGCCACCGTGTCTTCATAATGGCGGTAGCCCAGCAGGTTCTGGCCCCGCAGCAGCATCTGCAATCGCGAATTCGGCAGCAGCTTGCGGAACGTGCGCAGCCGTTCCCAGGGATCTTCATTGAGAAAACGAATACAGGCGTCAAACGTCGCCCCGCCCCAGCACTCCACTGACCAATACCCCGCCTTGTCGATATCCTCGCAAGCCGGAACCATGTCTTCCATCGCCATCCGCGTGGCAAGCAGGCTCTGATGGGCGTCCCGCAGTGCCAGCTCGGTGACTTCGATTTTCTTTGGGCTGTTTTGTGTCATTTCGCTCAGCTCGTTCCACCTCACCTACTAGTGGTGCACGAACGGGGCCAAGCGGTGTCACATTTTCATGAATTCATCTGGCCCGGCTGAGCCTGCCCAACCGTGGAATGCCCCAGCAACGCCCGCTGCATTGTCGAATGACAGTGCGGACAGTATCGCGCCGCCTTTAAATCCACCAGTTCCACCCCATTGCTGCACGACATGACGCATTGCCAGACGGAACAGTGGCGAAGTCCGGCTGTGTGTCCCAATTCATGGAGCGCTTCCTTCAATAACCGATCTTCCAGCAGCGCTTGCGAATGCGGCAGGCCGTAAGCCTCTTCTCTCAACCTGTAGAGAGAAACTACGGCACAGTTGCCCGTCAATTGCCCGGCTCCGAACACATGGGTCAGTACCGGAAGGAACAAATCCTGCGCCGTGACACCCAATCTGCGGCTTTCCCCCGCATCTGTGCCGTCAGCCAACTTCCTCAGCAGCAGGTCTGCCCTCAACTGCCGCCGGTCCGGGTCGTAGAGGTCAGCAACATCCACAATGCCGCTTTCCACACGGCACGGAACTCGCAGCGCCGCCTCCAGCGCCCCGGCCAGCCGCTGCAAGAGTTCGGAGTCCACGCCCTCACCGGCGCGGACAAGCGAGATCGGCTTCGTCATTTCGTCCCGTAGCGCCGCAACTTATTGTAAAGAGTAGACCGGTCGATGCCCAAAATCCGCGCCGCCCGGGAGTAATTGTTGTTGGCGTCCTTGATCACGCGTTCAATATGCATCCGCTCCACTTCGTCCAGTGACATCGGCTGATACGTCGGCGCCCCGCCTGCGCTCGACCCGTTCTGCGGCGGATGCAGCGCAAAATGCGCCGGCCCAATCTCCTGGCCTCGGCCAACCACCAGCGCCCGCTCAATCGCATTCTCCAATTCGCGCACATTCCCCGGCCACTGGTAGCGCAACAGCGCATCCATCGCTTCCGGCCGCAACCGCGGTGTCTCCGGCAGGTTCATCGCCACGGCGAACTTGCGCAAAAAGTGCGCCACCAGCAGCGGAATGTCTTCCCGCCGGTTGCGCAGCGGCGGCATGTCGATGGTCACCACATGCAGCCGGTAGTACAGGTCAGGCCGGAAGGTGCCCGCCTGCACCAGGTCTTCCAGCCTCTTATTGGTCGCCGCCACGCAGCGGAAGTCCACCCGCAGCGCGTGCGTGCCGCCCACGCGCACAATCTCCTTCTCCTGCAACACCCGCAACAGGTCGGTCTGCGTCTTCAGGCTGATGTCGCTGATCTCGTCCAGAAATACCGTGCCCCCGTCGGCAACCTCAAACTTCCCCTTCTTGCGGAACTGCGCCCCCGTGAACGCCCCCCGCTCATGGCCGAACAGTTCGCTCTCCAGCAGCGTCTCGGTCAGCGCCCCGCAATGGATCGTCACCATCGGCATGTGCCGCCGCGGGCTGGCCGCGTGAATCGACCGCGCCACCACCTCCTTGCCCGTCCCGCTCTCACCCGTGATCAGCACCGTCGCATCGGTCGCCGCCACCGTGTCCACCAACTCCATCACCCGCCGGATCGACGGGCTCGACCCCACCACCTCCACCCGCGGCGCCATCTCCTCCAGGCTCTCCCGCAACCGCCTCAATTCACGCCTCGCCTGCCGGTGTTCCAGCGCCTTGGCCACCACATGCGACAACTGGTCCGGGTCAATCGGCTTGGTCAGGTAATCCCAGGCCCCCTGCTTCAGGCTCCGCACCGCCGTATCCACGCTGGCAAAGCCCGTCATGATGATCACCGTCAGCTCCGGATCGGCCTCGTGCAACCGCGCCTGCAGGTCGATCCCATCCATGCCCGGCATCTGGATGTCCAGCAACGCCAGGTCCGCCGCATGGTCCTGCAGCAACCGCAGCGCCTCAATGCCGCCGCTGGCCGCCCACACCTCGTAGCCCTCCGCCATGAACCACTGGGTCAGTGATTCGCGCACCACCGCCTCGTCGTCCACGATCAGGATGCGTACTTTAGTGTTTTCCATGGAAGGCCTCCTCAAAGGCTGAGCGTTCACTGTTGGCCGCCCCGCTGGGAAGGAGATCGGGGGGGGCGACCGGCAGGCGGATCAGGAACTCCGCCCCGCCCTCGGGGCGGTTGGCGGCCGACAAACTGCCTCCGTGTTGCTCCACAATGCTGCGCGCCACGGCCAGGCCAAGTCCGGTTCCCTGCGTCTCGGCCTTCGTCGTATAAAACGGTTCGAAAATGTGCGGAAGCACTAGATCGGGTATCCCCGGCCCTGTGTCGGTAATGCGGATCTCCACCTCATCGCCGGCGCACACCGCGGCAATCCTCACCGCCCCCGCGTTGGGCCGCATCGCCTCGCCCGCGTTCACCAGCAGCGCTACAAATACCTGCTGGATCTGCGCCGGATCACAGCGCACGGCCGGAAATCCCGGCGGGAAGCTGCGCTCCACCGTAATGCTCTGCAGCTCAAACTGGTGCTTCAGCAGGGCCAGCGAATGGTCCGCCAGCGCCACCAGGTCGGTCGCCTGGCGCGATGGTTTCTGCGGACGGGCGAAGTTCAACAGGTTGCGAATGATATCCCCGCAGCGCCTGCTCTCCCGCTCAATCACCCGCAGCCGCTCCACCGTCGTCTCCTGCCCCGCCTTGTTCTCGTTGTCGCGCAGCGCCAGCCGGGCGTAGGTCAGGATGCCAAACAGCGGATTGTTCACCTCATGCGCCACGGCGGCTGATATCTTTCCCAGCGAGGCCATCGTCTCGGTCGCCGCCAGCGAGCGGTGCGCCCGCTCCAGCTCTCGCGTCTTGGCCTCCACGCGCTGTTCCAGCGTCCGCGTCCAGGCCGTAATCTCCTCGCGCGCCTCCTGCAGCTCCCCCGTCATGTGGTTGAACGAGTGCGCCAGCGCCCCCAGTTCGTCAGCCGACGTCTCCGGAATCCGGTAGGCCAGGTCTCCCGATGCCACCCGCGAGGTCCCTTTCTGCAACGCTCGAACCGGCCGGTACACCACCCGCCAGATGAACAGCAGGCTCATCACGCACAGCAGCCCGATCGCCACCACGCTGAACCGCCCCAGCAGTGACTGGTGCTCGGCAATCTGCGCATCCACCTCGGCCAGCGACAAATGGGCGTCAATCACACCCAGCACTTTGTGCGACGCCGGGTGCGCATGGCAGGCCGCGTTCGAACAGGAGGCTTCATTGGGAATGGGGCGGACAACGTTCAGTTGCCGCCCCATCTTGGAAGGAAGTATGCGCCAGACAGACTTTAGATTTTCTTGATCGATCGCCGGAGCCGCCGGCCTCTCGCCACCCTTGCCGGCCGAGAACCGGATCGCCCCGTCGCGGCTGAACAGCCTCACATGCGTGATGCCGTCCTCTTCGCTCATATCCTTCAGCGCCTGGTCCAGCGCCGCACGGTCGTTGTGCAACATCTGGTACCGCGTGCTGCGCTGGATGAGATCGGTCACCCGCAAGGCGCTGCGCAACACCAGGTCTTCCGATTGCCGCCTCTGCAACCGCAGATTCAACACGCTGAAGGCGAGTAGGATAACCGCCAGACTGAACACCAGGCTGAGAGCAAGCTTGCCCGCCAGCCCCGGTGGCCAGCCAACCGGAAACCTCGCCTTCCAACCTGTCATGTACTCTCCCGGACCTCCGCCTCAACCGGATGCTCAAACACCGGCAGGTACTTGGCCGCCGTGCGGAAAATGGCAAACCCGGCCGCGATCAGTCCAAGCGTCACGGCAATCTCGGTCCATCGCGGCAGGTAGTTCGCCCCGGTCATCGCCTGTATGCCCGTGACGCTCACATTCAGCCGGTGCGTGACGAAGCCGAGAATGGCCGACACCGCGCAGAAGTACAACAACCGCGGCCGCTCCGCCACTGCCCCGGAAAACAGCACCACCACCGGTATCGCCATCAGCGCGACCTCCAGATAGAACAGGTACACCTCGGGCCGTGGTTCGAGCATCGCCCCCAGCACATGGCGCCGCGACAGATCCATGAAGCGCATCACCAGGAACACGCCCAGCACCACCGCCAGCAGCCGCCCCAGGCTCATCAGCAGCGGCCATTCCAGCTGCTTGCCGAACGCCTTGGCCGAATGCCAGCTCTCGAAGATCGTCATCGCCAGGCCCACCGAAATGGCCGAAACGTAGAACAACAGCGGCAACAGCGGCGAGTACCACAGCGGATGCAGCTTCGAAGGCACGATCAGATACAGCGAGCCCAACGAGGATTGGTGCAACGTCGACAGAATCACGCCCACAATCACCAGCGGCGCTGAAATCGCCTGCACAATGCGCAGCGGGCGCCGCCATTGCATCCGCTCAAACAACGCCGGCGCAAACTCCAGCGCCAGCACGGTGTTGTAGAGCATCACGCACCAGGCCACCTCAAACATCACCGAGCGCGGATTCCACATCACCAGCGGATGCCAGATCCGGTCCGGCCGCCCAAGGTCGAACATCAGCGCCACCACCACCAGCACATAGCCGAGAAACGCCGTCAGGATGGCTGGCCGCAGAACCGGCTTGTAGCGCTCTATATGAAAGATGTGAACGATGGCCACCAGCGTGAAGCCCCCCGCCGCCAGCCCGACGCCGCACAACACGTCGAAGCCAATCCAGATCCCCCACGGAAATTCATTGGAGAGATTCGTGACCGAACCAAGTCCGTGAAACAGCCGCAGATACGATGCGTACAACGCCGCGCTCATGATGGCGTAAAACACCAGCCGCCACACTGGAATCCTGCGCCACAGCGGCACGGCGCGGGGCATGGGCAGGGCTGCCGTCGTCATTGCCGCACCCCGTCCTGGCGTCCCTCCGCCTTCGCCACGGCTTCCCGCCGATGGGTGATCCAATACACACCTCCCAACAGCACCGAGCCGACCGAAGCGATGTCGGGAACAAGCGACAGCACGTTCCAGGTCAACGGCGGCAGGGCGTGATTCGGCAGGTTCTTGGGCATCCCCAACTGCTCAAACGGCACCTTGCTGAGCAGCAGCATGCTCGTCCCGCCGGCCTCTTGCAGTCCATAAATTCTCGGGTAGTATCCAGCCGGATTCTCGGCAATGCGCTTCCTCGCCTCGGCGATCATCGCGTCGCGGTCCCCGCTCGTGGTCGCCCCCGTCGGGCAGGCCTCCGAACAGGCCGTCACCTTGCCCGCCTTCTGCCGGTCGTAGCATTGGTCGCACTTGCTCACCTTGGGTGTCGTCGAGCCCCACTCATACGCCGGCGCCTGGAACGGGCAGGCGAACATGCAGTAGCGGCAGCCGATGCACTTGGCCGCGTCGTAAGTCACCGGACCCAGCGCCGTCTTCTGGAAGGCGCCCACCGGGCAAACGCTGGCACAGGTCGGATCCTGGCAATGCATGCACATGCGCCGCCCGAAACTCTCCCCATGCGTGGTCACCACCGTCAGCTTGTGATCGGAAAGCACAGCCTCCTCGGCGACCTGGTCGTTATACGGCAGCTTCCAGCGTTCGGCGCAGGCCGTCTCGCAGGCCTTGCACCCGACACACAGTGTGCTGTCATACAGAAGTGCGTTTGCCATGTCTGTGTCCTTTCACACTGCCGCCAGCTACGACTGCAATTCGCGGGCCACGCCGCCAGCCTCACCCTTCGCCGGTCCCTGCGTGAGGAAGAAACCAGCCGCCGTCGCCTGCCACGGTACCTCCGGTAACGCTGCCAGCAGATCGCCCGCCGGGCGCGCTCCATCGGCCGCCACCGCTCCGGCCACCGCCGGCTGCAGGGCAAACAAATTGTGCACCGCTTCGCTCATCCACGCCTTCACCAGGTTCACCGGAACCAGGTTCCGCACGGTCGATTCCTCGTCCGGCACGTGAACCGCAAACAGCCATCCCTTTTCATAGGGTTGCTGGCGCAACATGGCCGGCGTCGCAAGCACTTCTTCGTTCACTTCCACCACTTCGCCTTCGGTCGGCGAAACCAGCTCCACTCGCTCCCCGTTCCGCGTCACACCAATCACCCGCTGTCCCTGCCGGATCCACTGCCCGGCCCGCGGCAATTCGATCTTCTCAATCTGCCCGCTCAACGCCGCGGCAAACTCGTCCATGCCTACACGGGCAAAATTCTTCCGCTCACGCAATACCCAAGTGTGTCCTGGGTGATACCGCACATGCTGCGGAGTGTGGAACCCCTCCACAGAATCCAACGTTGGGGCAGCCTTCGCATGCACAACGGCAGCTTCGGGTACCGTGGCGGCAACCGGTTTTTCCTCCAGGAGCCAGTCCAGGAGAATGAATCCTACGAAAGTCAAGAGAACTAAAATTACGGTCATGGTGAACCTTCCTTCCGCCCTCTATAGATACAGCCGGAGGTCCACTCCTGAGCCGAATTTTCAAGTAGTTGAAAAAAAACGACTTGTTCTGATTTTCACCATCACGGACGAATTTCCCACCGTGGAGTAATCCTGCAGGATTTTTCCAATTAACAGGTTAAGAGTATTGGAATCAGTACGTTAGGGACAATGATGCGGAATCCAGCGGACTGTGGAGGTTTTCAATACTCCGTCAGCCTCAGAACGCGATGATTGTAACTGTCCGTGATGATCAGCGCTTGATCAGGCGCCACCGTCACCCCATGCGGACGGTTTAGCTCCGTCTTCAGCGGGTCATCGGCCACAATCGTGATCCCCGCCTTCCCCGTCCCGGCGATCGTCCGCGTTCTGCCGTCCCGCGGATCGTACAGCCGGATCAGGTGGTTCTCCGCATCGGCAATGATCACCCGCCCCTGCCCGTCCACGCACAGGTGCTTGGGCCCGTTCAGGTCCGGCTGGATCTGCCCCGGCGCAATCAGCGTCCGGATCCGCCCCAGCGCGTCCACCCGCCGCAAGGCGTTCCCCCGCCGCTCCAGGATATAGATGTTGCCCGCCGCGTCGGCCGCCACCGCCCGCGGATCCACCAGCGGACTCTCGGACGCCATCGCCCCGTCCTCCGGAATCCCGCTCTGCCCGTTCCCGGCCACCGTCGTCACAAGGTTCGTTTCCAGGTCGATGCGCCGGATGCGCCGGTTCGACAGGTCCGCCACCAGCAGGTTCCGCTGCCGCCCGTCCAGTGCGATGGCGAACACGCCATGGAACGAGGCGCTGTGCGCCGGCCCCCCGTCCCCGCCATAACCCGCCACACCGGTGCCCGCAAATGACGTGAGCGAGTTCGTCCGCAGCGTCAGCACGCCCACCCGGTTGTTGTGCGTGTCGGCAATGAACAGCCGCCCCGTGGAAGTGATGGCGATGCCGTGCGGCTCTTTCAACTCGGCGCCGGCCAGCAGCGTCGTTTCCCCGCGCGGCGTCACCCGGATCAGCCGGTTCCCCACATACTCGATGATGTACCAGTTGCCCGCCGCGTCATACTCCACCCCAAACGGCTCCACCAGCCGCAATTGGAGCGGCGGCGCTCCGGGTTGCCCGTCGCCCCCGCCGGCAATCTGTTCAATCCGCGCCGCCCACAACCACGGGCACAGAAGTAGGAGAAATACAGCAGCGCTACGCATCATCCGAGAGCCACGATAGCACGCCCGCGCCGTTGTCTCAGCGTGGCGCCAGTTCGCGCGCCGCCGTCGCCCCGACCACCGCCCCCACCACGGGCGCCGGAAACTGCAAGCCCAAATCCCGCGCCATCGCCCGGTACTTGTCGCTCATCAGCCCCTCCGGCTGCAGCCCAATCGTGGTTTGCCGCAGCCGCTCGCACAGGCAGCAGCCATCGGGATCCGGCGGCAGCACATCCAAGAGCCGCAGTTCCAACTCCTCCTCCAACCGCTCCACCGGCGCCGGCGAACCCACCGCCGCCCGGTTCACCACGGCCAGGCTCAGCGCGTCCCGCGCGACCCCCCAGGTGAGTATCTCGCCCCGCACCGCCCGCACCGCCGACAAACTCACCGGCGTCCGTTCGCTCACCAACACCACCTGCGCCGCCATCCGCGCCGCCGCCCGCGCCGCCTCGCGCACATCCCAGGAAAGGTCGGCCACCACCATGTCGGCCTTCCCGCACGCCGCCCGCAGCACGGCCGACGCATGCGCCGCCGTCAGCGCGTGCGGCTGCACCTGCGGCGCCGAAAGAATCCGCAGCCGTTCACAATGCTCCACGGGCCACAACAACCGCTCCACCGCCGCCTCGGTCGCCGCGCCCGGCGGGCACGGCAGCAGCGCTTCCAGCCCC
>JAFLBB010000075.1 GCA_017304135.1 Acidobacteriota bacterium
CGCCTCGCCGCCGGCAGCGGCCACACCGGCTGGAGCCGCGCCTGTATCATCAACTTCTGGGCTCGGCTGGAAGAGGGCGCGAAGGCGCATGAGAACCTTGTCGCCCTGCTCGCCAAATCGACCCACCCCAACATGTTCGACAACCACCCGCCGTTTCAGATCGACGGCAACTTTGGCGGCACGGCGGGCATGGCCGAGATGCTCGTGCAAAGCCACACGGGGGAGATCGCGCTCTTTCCCGCGCTGCCCGCAGCATGGGGTACGGGCTCCCTCAACGGGCTCCGCGCACGAGGCAATGTCGGCGTCGATCTGGAATGGGCCAACGGGAAAGGCACGCGGGCCCGGCTATCCACCGCCGCTGACCAATGGCTCGTCGTACGGCCGCCCTCGGGCGCCACGCCGGCCATCACCGGCCCCGGCGGCGCGGCGGTGGAGGTCACCCAAAATGCAAACGGGACCGTGCAATTTCTCGCACGGTCCCGTCAGGTGTATGTCGTCGATTTAGCGAGCCGCTAAGAGCGCCCGCAGGTGGCGCGCCCGTTCCGGCGAACGGAGCTGGCGCAGCGCTTTCGCCTCGATCTGGCGGATGCGCTCGCGCGTCACGTCGAACTGCTGGCCGATCTCTTCAAGCGTGTGCTCGCGGTCACAGCCGATGCCGAAGCGAAGACGAATCACCTTCTCCTCTTTCGGCGAAAGCGTCTTGAGGATGTTGGCCGTCTCGTCGCGGACGTTGGAGTCGATCACCGTGTCCACGGGCGAACCCACCCAGCGATCCTCGATCAGGTCGCCCAGCGCCGATTCGCCATCGCGACCCACCGGGGTCTCCAGCGACACCGGATCGCGCGAGATCGTCTTCAGCTTCTGGACCTTCTCCACGGGAATGTCCATGCGGCGCGAAATCTCTTCGTTCGTCGGTGCGCGCCCCAGTTCCTTTTCCAACTCACGCGTGGCGCGCAGGAACTTGTTCATCGACTCGTTCATGTGCACCGGAATGCGGATGGTGCGCGACTGGTCGGCAATGGCGCGAGTGATGGCCTGACGGATCCACCACGTGGCGTAGGTCGAAAACTTGTAGCCGCGCCGGTATTCGAACTTGTCGGCGGCGCGCATCAGGCCGATGTTGCCTTCCTGGATCAGGTCCAGCAGGTGCAGCCCGCGATTCACATACTTCTTGGCGACCGA
The DNA here is from genome assembly GCA_017304135.1 of Acidobacteriota bacterium. Classification (GTDB taxonomy): domain Bacteria; phylum Acidobacteriota; class Terriglobia; order Bryobacterales; family Bryobacteraceae; genus JAFLBB01. The sequence goes on from JAFLBB010000075.1 coordinate 1,183, forward strand.
AACGACGAGACGGAGGTTGGCCTCGACGAGGTCCTTCTTGGCGCGCTCGGCTTCCAATTCGCCCTGGCGAATCGTGCTCAGCGTGTGGCGCAGGTCCACCAGCGTCGCCCCGACAGACTGCTCTTTTTTCTTGATCTCCCGCTTCAGTTCCTTGATGCGGGGCACATTGGCAGGGCTGTTGCGGGCTTCGAGCTTCTTGCTCTCTGACTCCAGCACGCCCATGTCCTCGGCCGCACGCTCCAGCTCGCGGCTGAACTCACGCCACTTCAGGCTCTGCAACGGCAGGTCGCGCAGCGCCTTGGAGATTTCCACGCGTGCCCGGTACCACTTGTAGAGGGCCTTCCGCTTCCCCTTCTTAATCGAGGCAGGGGCTTCGCTGTACTTGTCGCCCAGCGTATTCTGCTTCTTGTGCAGGGTGACGAAATCGGTGAATTTCTGGCGAACCTCGTTGAGGCGCTTGCTGTAGGCGTTCGTGCCTTCCTCAACGTCGCCCAGGTCGGCAACGTTCTCCACCTGCTCGGCGCCCTTTTTCACCGCTTCGGCAATTTCCAGCACCATCAACTGGACCAGGGCCGAACGGCTAACACCCTTCTGCATGCGCAGCTTGCCGCGCTCCATTTTGCGCGCCAGGTCCACTTCACCTTCCCTGGTGAGCAGCGGCACGGCGCCCATTTCGCGCAGATACACGCGCACCGGGTCGTCCGTGTAAATGGACTCTTCCTGAGGCTGTTGCGCTGGAAAATCTTCGCCGTCGTGAACTTCCTCCGGATGAAAGAAATTGGCTTCCTCATCGAAAGGAATACTCAACGGCTCTTGCGGGTCGCCTAAAAACTGATCATCAAATTGATCCACAGAGATCCTACCTCTCCCAAGGAAACAGCGTGCAGAGGGTGATGGGCTGGACGAGACACCGCCTCCCTTGTCTCGCTAGGCCGGCAGAGCAAACCGGTCCCCTCCGCCAAATGGGGCACCATCTGGAATTATACCATTGTGTTTCGGCGAAGTTAAGCCCTAAGCTCCGGCAACCGCTTCCCGCCGCCTACCCTCCCACTAGTACTGATGCAATTCTCCCGTAATGGTTACACCCGTAGGTGCTGCTGCCCCAGCGATGCGCCGTATCCTCAATAAAAAGCAGTGACTTGTAGTTGCCGTGCAAAAGAGGACCGAAGTGTGAAAGATCGCTAACTTCGCTTCTGGCGGATCAGATTGTTGAGTTCGCCCATAAAGGCCTCCACATCCTGAAAGTCCCGGTAAACCGAGGCAAAGCGGACGTAAGCCACCTTGTCGAGGCTCTTCAACCGCTCCATCAGCGTTTCTCCGATTGCAATAGTAGAAATCTCACGATCCGCGTTCTCGGCCAGCTTGCTCTCCACCTCATCGACCAGTTGAGCCAATTTCCCCATGCTGACAGGGCGTTTTTCCGTTGCCCGCAACAACCCTGACAACACCTTTTGCCGCTCAAATTTCTCCCGCCTGCCATCCTTCTTCACCACCATGTACGGCACCTCGTCGATGCGCTCATAGGTGGTGAACCGCCGCGAGCACTTCAGACACTCCCGCCGGCGCCGGATGACGTCGGCCTCCTTGCTTTCGCGCGAATCGATGACCTTGTCTTCCTTGTGGGCACAAAACGGACACAGCATGTCAGGACGGTTCTCCTTCTACAACTTTCTCCACAACCCGCTCCCCTGTCTCCCCCGCCAGCCCCTCTTCGGCCAGTTCCTCACCAATCCCGGCCAGCCGTGTGAAGCGGATTCCCTCGTGCACGGCCAACAGCAAGCCAAACGGGACAATCACCACAAAAGTGACCGCCCACAGCAGCAGCGCCACGCCGCTGGCTACCTCCATCGAAACCCGGAACAACTGCGTCAGGATGATGACAGATACGATCTGTGGACCTCCCCCCACGCCGGGGATCTGCACAACGCTGCCAAAAGCAACAAAGCCAACAAAAATTGAAACATCCAGAAGACTAAAGGCAGCGGTTTGCGGCACGGCAAGGAACAGACAATAGTAGCACCCTATAATAAGTAACCACTCCAATATCGAGTAGCCCACAACTTGCAGGATAGCCGACGGGCTCGATGTGGACTGGACGCCTTGCACGAACGCACTCACCATCGATTGCACGCGCCCCTGCACCGAGGCCGGCAACACCTCGGCTGCCTGGCGCAGCCGTTTCTCCGCCCAGCCCGAAAACAGGCCAAAGACCGTCAACAGGACAATGCAGATCGTCGCCAGCGCCCCCGCCGCGTGTCCGCCCAGCCGCAGCACCCACGCCAGCGCCTCACCCACGTGAACCGTCGTTGACTGCACCTGCACCAGCGCCACGCCAAAGATGAGCAACGCCATCAAGAGGTCATACAAACGCTCCAGGAACCACGCCCCGACCTGCGATGAGATGGGCAGCTTCTCCTTCCTGGCGATGAGATAGGGCCGGATCATCTCGCCCGGGCGACCAAACACTACAATTGCAGTAAATCCGATGGCGGTGGCCACGAACAGACTCCACAAACTGGCATGCGGTTTCTGCTTCCGGATGAGCACCCTCCAGCGCAGGGCGCGGCCCCAATAGGTGCTTAAGGCGAACAGAATGGCGGCCAGCATCCATAGGGGGTGGAGGGCGCCAAACGTGTGTCCGAACTTGGCCCAATCGAAGGCGTGTCCGCTCCACATTTGGAAGAGGGAGAAGCCGGCCAGGAGCGCCAGAAGAAATCCTGCGGGGAGGGCCCAGCGGGGAAGGCGCTGGCGTGTGTGGGTTCCTTCTCGGATGTGTGTCCTCCTGTCGTAGCAATCGCGGTATGAGCAATCGGAGCGGCCGGCAGCTGCGTGGAAAATCCCGCTACCGCTGCCGGTCCTCAGTTAGAATATAGGGCGGCTCCACTGAAATCACCAAATTTGCTGAACTTCCGTGGACCAGGACTCGTAGACCCGAGTGGATGGCGCAAGAGGCGCCGGCTCCCGGCAGGTTGGCTGTAGTGGTACACCACCGGCCCGCTGGAAGACACCAATCACACAAGGGAAACGAGGCCTGGTATGGCGGCGGCGGCCGCGGTTTGGCAGATCGGAAATCCTCGCACGAGGAACGGGCAGGTGGCCGAGGGCCGGCTGGCGGTGGTTTCAGCCATCGAACGGTTGGGCGCCACGGCGCTCCGGCTGCCGGCTTGGGGCCAACGGGAACGCACATTGGACCAGGACGCCATTCTGGTTGAACGATGCCTGGGCGGCGAAGATGCCGCTTGGGAAGAGTTGATCCGGACGCACACGCGCCGGGTCTACGCGATCTGTTACCGCTTCACGGGAACAGAAGGCGAAGCGCAGGACATCACGCAAGAGGTATTCCTGCGGGTGTTCCAGAACCTGAACAGCTTCCGCTCGGGCGAAGGCTCGTTTACGGTCTGGTTGTCACGGCTGACGCGCAATCTGCTGATCGACAACTATCGCCGCGGCAAGATGCAGCGGGCCTCGGATTCGCTCGAGGACAAGCTGGCGGTGATCGAGGAAACCTCGCCCGGGTATTCAAAGACCGACAGCCAGCTGAATGCACGTGAAACCTCGGAGCTGATCCAGGCGGGGCTGCAGAAGCTGTCGCCGGAGCTGCGCGAGGCGGTCGTGCTGCGCGATTTGGAAGAGATGGAGTACAAAGACATCGCGGAGGTTTTGAAAGTGCCTGAGGGCACTGTAAAATCACGCATCAACCGGGGACGCGCGGAACTGGCGCGGGTTCTCAGGAAGTGGAAAGTGGCGATATGAAGTGCGCGGAGTTTGAAGTACTGCTCAGCGACGCCCTGGACGGCACGATCAGCGTGGCCGGTCAGGCGCGGCTGGATGAGCACGCCCGCGTGTGCCCGGCCTGCGCCGAACTCGCCGCCGATTGCGGCGCCGCCCTCACTTTCCTGGCCCGGACGGAAGCCATTGAACCTCCTCCGGCGCTGGTGGAGCGCATCATCGCCCAGGCGCCCATGACGCCGGCCCAACGCCCCCACCATGAACACAGGAGCAAGTGGACGGCGGTGTTCGGCGGCTGGTTCGGCCCCCTGCTGCAGCCGCGGCTGGCCATGGGCATGGCGATGACGATTCTCTCGTTCTCCATGGTGGGACGGGTGTTGGGGCTGCAGGAACGCCAACTCACCATGGCCGACCTGGAGCCGGCCCGTGTCGTGGCCACATTGGATTTGAAAGTCCACCGCGCCTGGGACCGCGCGGTGAAGTATTACGAAAACGTCCGCCTGGTGTATGTCATCCAATCGCAGCTCAGGGAATGGAGCGCGCAGGAGGAAGAAGACAGACGGATGCAGTCGCAGCGCTCCACCATCGACGTGGGGGCCGCGGATTCGGGTGAAGGCGGACAGCGCTCCACCCGGCCGGCCAACGGGACCAACGAAGAGCCCGCCGCCGGATCGCAGAGGAGGGAAGGACAATGACGGCAGCAGCATTTTGCAGACAATGCGGCAAGGCTCTCACCGAAGAAGAGAAGGCCATCCCGTCGACGATCTATTGCGGGGCCTGCGCGGCCACGCAGTCCACCGTGGAGATGCCGGCGCAACCGGTAAGCTCCGGCGCGGCGCCGGCGGGCGGTAAGCCCATCTCCCCGGCCGGAGCTGCCATGCCCCTGGCGGTCGACAACGGGATCTCACCCGGACTCGCCTTCCTGCTGGGGCTCATCCCCGGCGTGGGGGCCATCTACAACGCGCAATACGCCAAAGGTCTCATCCACGTGGTGATCTTTGGTCTACTCCTTTCGATAGCCGACTCACCCAACAGCGGCGACATCACGCCTATCTTTGCCACGCTGATTCCCAGCTTTGTCGCCTACATGGCGTTTGAGGCCTATCATACGGCCAAGCGGCGCGCCGCCGGACAGTTGGTGGACGAATTCTCGAGCCTCGTGCCGATGCGCCAGTCCGGCTTCCCGGTGGCCCCGGTGCTGCTCATCGCCTCGGGCGTGCTGTTCCTGCTGAACAACCTCGGTGTGCTCCACTTCAACCAGCTCTTCCGCTGGTGGCCGGTGTTGCTGATCGCCCTTGGCGTGTACATGCTCTACGTGCGGCTCACCGGCGGTGAGGATGCCACGGCCCCGCCCTCCTCCGGCGGGTTTGCCGCCACGGGTTTCAACAACGAGGTGCGCCATGAACAATAACGCCACCCTGGTGCGCGCCCTGCGCGGCCCGGTCATGATGATGACCCTTGGGGGCATGCTCGTGGCCGACCACTTTTCCCGCTTCTCGTTCAGCAGCACATGGCCTGTCCTGCTGATTGTCCTCGGCATCATGAAACTGCTGGAGCGCTTCGGTCCAAGCAGCGGGCCGGAACAGCCCTTCAGCCCCACGGGAGGGAACTAGCCATGTCGCGCGGATCCATTATCGGCCCCGTCATTCTGATCCTCATTGGCGGCCTGTTCCTGGTGAACAACATCCGCCCTGACCTGCCGGCGCTGCAGATCGTCGCTTACTGGTGGCCCTTCCTGCTGGTGGCCTGGGGACTCATCCGCTTCGCCGAGATCATCGTCTGGAACAGCCAGGGCAAACCGCTCCCGGCGGCCGGCATCTCCGGCGGCGAGTGGTTTCTGGCCATCATCATCACGGTGGCTGGTTCGGCCCTGTTTGAGGGCAAGGACCTGGCCAACCGCTTCCAGCACAGCCGCCTCACGCACCGCGGCCTGGAGCTGTTCGGCGAACAGTTTGACTTCCCCGTGGCGGCCACCTTCGCGGCTGGAAAAACACCCCGCGTTCAGATCGAAAACCTGCGCGGCAACGCCCGCGTGGTGGGCGCCGACGGCGAAGAGGTGAAGGTCACCGGCCGCAACTCGGTGCGCGCCTTCGAACGCCCCGAGGCCGAGAAGGTGAACAACCTCTGCAAGCTCGAAATCGTGAAGCAGGGCGACCTGATCATCATCCGCACCAACCAGGACAAGGCCAGCGGTGAGCCGCGCATTGAATCGGAGCTGGAGATCATCGTGCCGCGCGGGGCTACCGTGCAGGGCCGCGGCCGGTATGGCGATTTCGACATCTCCGGCATCGCGGGCAACGTCGACATCGACAGCGACAACGCCGGCGTCCGTCTCTCCGAGATCGGCGGCGGTGTCCGCGTGGACCTGCGGCGCAGCGACCTCATCCGCGCCAGCAAGGTGAAGGGTAATGTTGAGCTGCGCGGCCGTGGCTCCGATGTGGAACTGGAACACGTGGAAGGCACTGTGGCCGTGAACGGCTCCTACACCGGCGAAATCCTGTTCCGCAACTTAGCCAAACCCCTTCGCTTCGAAAGCTCAAGCACCGACCTGCGGCTGGAAAAACTCAGCGGCACGCTGCAGTTCAGCCGCGGCGAACTGGTGGCCGAGGATTTCGTTGGCCCGTTCAGCCTGCGCTCCAATTCGAAGGACGTAGAGCTGCGCAACTTCAGTGGCGGCATCGACGTGCAGGTCGATCGCGGCGATCTCGACATCCGCCCCGGCCGCCTGCCGTTATCGACCATGACGCTCACCGTGGAATCGGGCAACATCGACGTGGTGTTGCCGGAAAAGGCGCAGTTCAGCCTGAGCGGGGAGGTCGACAAAGGCGAAATCGACCTCAACCTGCCCGGCCAGTGGAAGGTGGAGGAGGAAGGCAAGGGCCAGCGCGTCAAAGGCGCCGTGGGCACCGGGCCGAACATCTCCATCAAGTCCGATCGCGGCGAACTGCGCGTTCGCCATGGGTCTGTGGAGACCAGCAGCCGGACCAACGTGACCTTTGACGGTCCGGGCGATCCCCCCAAGGCCCCCAAACCGCCAGAGCCCCCCCGCAAGAACCTGGAAGTGGTCCAGCAGTAACGCTCTCCTGCTCCCGGGCTCGCCTCAGACGCCCGGGTCCTGAACGCCGTGACGCTCCAGCAGCGCCACGGCGTTCGTGTTTCCAGCCGCAGCCGCAAGCCGCGCATGACGCCACGCAGCGGCGTCGTCGTCACGCACACAGTAGATCTCGGTCAATGATACCTGCGCCTCGGCCAGCCCCGCGTCCAACCGCACCGCTTCCAGCAGCAACCCAAGCGCCTCTTCCTGACGCCCCTGCGTACGGTACAACTGGGCCAGTTGGTAATAGGGCCGGGCGTTCCCGGGCTCGCGCGCAATCCAGCCCACCTGCTCCGCAATGGCCTCGCGCATGCCCTCGTCGAGCATCGGTTCGATCACTTCCCTGCGCCAGAAGCCCATCGCACCCATCCTAGCCGAGAAACCGTCGTGCCTCGCCGGGAAACCGCCATGAACCTGGCGTGAGGCCATGTTAACCTCAAACTTGTGGGCGCGTAGCTCAGTTGGTTAGAGCACCTCGTTTACACCGAGGGGGTCCGGGGTTCGAGTCCCTGCGCGCCCACCATCCAGCCAGTCGAAGAGTGTGTGCCCTTGGCTGAAATAGTCGTTTCGCGGCAATCCGTTCCGGTATTGTTCGTCGGAAGCTGTATGGTGAATGGATATCCCTTCACTTACGAGGAAGGGTTTGTTCACCAGGCCTGCGAACTGCTGCGCCAGCGTGGCCTAAGCGTCGAGCCACTGCGGGAAGCCCCCGTCAAAACCACCCAGTTCGACCGCATCGCCGCCGTTATTAAGCATGGCGCGCCGCAGGCCGTCGTGCTGCAGATCGGGGGACTGGAAACCGTTCTGCTGCTGGAGGATGTGGTGCGCCGCCGGCTCGGCCTGGCCGTCCCCAAGCGCGAGTACAGCAACCACCTCCACACCTCGCCCTTCCGGGGCTGGAAGACGCACGCCCGCTGGCGGGTGATGGTGACGGCCAAGCGGCTGGCCGACGCCCTGCTCGGCCACCCGATCGTGGATTTCGCCGAATACCGGCGGAACCTTCGGCGGGTGCTCAAACTCGTGCGCGAGTGCACGCCAGGGCCGGTGCTCACCTTGGGGCTTTTCCCCAGCGTGGACCCGGTGAGCCGCTACTACCGCAAGCGACTCGAACCACTCTTTACTGAGGAGACAGAGCGTGCCGGGGTGGCCTATTTCAGCACGGCCGCGGCGTGGCAGGCCGCCGGTAAGCCCAGCGATATCTTCCACGATTCGCTTCACCTGAACGTGCACGGCCACCAGTGGCTGGCGCCCCTGGTGGCCAATGCCTTGCACGAGTGTCTGCGCGGACACACGGCCCCCATGCGCGCTCACACGCAAGCGAGCGGCGGCTAGGCAGAACTTTTAGTTGTAGTGAGCCTTATTCAGCTCGATGAACGACTCTTTGCCGGCCGGAACCTCTTCCACCGGGAAGATGGAGTTCGACGGGCAAACCGGCACGCAGGCGCCGCAGTCGATGCAGCCGTCGGGGTCGACAAAGAGCTGGTTCACCGCCTCCACGCCTGCTTCATCCTCTTTGGGGTGGATGCAGTCGGTCGGGCAGGCTTCCACGCAGTGAAAGTCTTTTGTGCAGTCGTCAGTGATTACGTAGGCCATGAGAAATTCCTCCCGCAGGCTTCTATGCAATCAACGTGCCGCGCCCCAGCTGCTCTAAGCTGACGAATCTTTCCTCATTCAGCGCCACGGGTGGGTGAAGTCGCCCGATTGGTCGCGAAACTGGCCCCCACCCACCACAGCGCAAACCCGGCCAGGGGAAACAGCGTGGCCAGCAGGAAGGCGCGCTCCCACTGCTGCTGGTCAAACAAACGTCCCATATAGGGCATAGCCAGGGCCACCGCCGCGCCCCACGAGCCCGCCCCCAGCCCGGCAATCAGACCGGCATGGGCGCCTGTGTAGACCCACGTCGCATAGTGCAGCGAAACCATGACAAATCCTGAAGCGACAAACATTTCGAAGAACAACTCGACCAGAAGGGGAACCCAGGCCTCGATGCCGCCCCGGGCCGCCAGCCGGTGGGTGGCCGCCAGGGGCAGGCTGCACAGGAAGAGGGCGGCAAAGATCCAGCGGTAGACCAGCAGTTTGTCTTTCGCCCCGGCCACGCGGCGGTCGAGAATCCACCCCCACACAAAGTAGCCCACCTCCCAGCCCAGCGGCGGCACCCAGAGCACCTTCCCCACGTCGGCCTGCGAGGCACCCAGGGCGCGGCTGAGGTAAATTGAGGTGCCGTAGAGGATGAACCCCAGCGGCATGGCGCCGAGCGCATAGGCGCACATGAAGGCCCAGGTGCGTGGGTCGAACCACCCCGGTCCCGGCACGGCGCTGTCCGTGGTGGTGGCGCGTTCGGGTTTCCGGCTCAGCTCCGGCCTGCGGCTGACAAAGGCCCACAGGATGAGCCAGAGCACACCCACGGCCCCGGTGAACCAGAACGCCCCGCGCCAACCGAAAGCCAGTGCCACCGGGGTGACGATGATCGGCGTCACCACCGCGCCGAGCGAGCCGCCGCTGTAGCTGACAGCGATGCCTCGGGAGCGCTTCTCGAGCGGCAGGGTCTGCACGGCGGTGCGCAACCCGCCGGGAAAGGTGGCCCCCTCGCCGAAACCCAGTGCGGCGCGGGCGGCGGCGAAGCTCCAGAAGCCGGAGGCAAAGGCATGCGCCGTGGAGGCCAGCGTCCAGAAGGTGACGCTGGCAAACATGCCTTCGCGCAGCCCGAAGCGGTCGAGCAGCCGCCCCCAGATGGGATTGGCCGTCATGTAAGCAATAGAAAAGACGGAGATGATCCAGCCATACTGTTCTGCGCTGAGTCCGGTCTCGGCAAGGATGGTGGGGGCCAGCAGGGCCAGCGTGTTGCGGTCAATGTAGCTGATCAGCGACACCAGCAGCATGGTGAGGCAGGGAATCCACTGGCGCAGTGTCGTCACGGGAAAGGGTCAGTGTACCCGGTTCGTCGCTTGGCGCGCGCGGTTCGTCAGCCCGCCTTGCCGTTCGTCGGGAAGCGAATGGAGATCGCGCCCGGTGACCGTACTCTGTCACCAGGAGGCAGGCAATGAACCAGAACAAATGGATGTACTATTTCACGGCGGCGGCCCTGGGCACCATGCTCGGCGTGTGGAGCGCCCGCGCCGAAGTGCGGTTTGACCACAGGGTGCGCAACGATTTCTTTTCCGGATTCACGGGCAACACGGAAGCGCTGGCACGCGGCATGAAGGTGTGCGAGCAGATGTTGGCGGAGAATCCCAACCACCCCGAGGCGCTGGTGTGGCACGGGGCTGGCCTGTTCTTTCAAAGCGGCCAGATGTTCCAACAGGGCAAGCGCGAGGAAGGCATGAAGCTCTCGGCCCGCTCGATGGAGGAGATGGACCGCGCTGTGGCCCTGGCCCCGGATCACATCGGCGTGCGCATCCCGCGCGGGGCGGCGTTGCTGGCCGCGGCGCGCTTCATGCCTGAGAATCCCTTCCGGGCCTCACTCTTTCAGCGCGCCATCGACGATCACCAGCATGTCTACAACATGCACGTGAAGGCGGGAGAGCTCTCGCAAATCGGCGACCACCCGCTGGGCGAGCTCCTGCAGGCTCTGGGCGACACCTATTCGCGCACAGGTGACGCGGCCAAGGCCGAGGAATACTACAAGCAGATCCAGGCCATGCTGCCCAAGAGCGAATACGCCCGCCGCGCGTCAAAATGGATGGAGACCAGGCAGCCGCTGAGTCCGATGGAAGCGCAGTGCGTCGGCTGCCATATGAGCAAGTGACGGCCAGAGATGCGCATCACAGGTGAGCGACCGCTCAGGGAAATCGGCAAAGCTATCGGCGCCATGGTGGCGCTGAGCTTTGCCATTTCCGTCTTCCTGCTGGTGATGTACGGCGGCGAGCGGCCGCTCGGAGGGTTGTACGGCCTGGCGGCGAGCATCCTGGTCGGCATGACGTATGGCTTGAGCATCGGCCTGCTGGCCTGGGGAGCAATGCTCGTGCTGGCGCGGCCTCTGTGGCAGTTGCACCCGGTGCTGCGCTGGGCCATCCTCATCCTGTTGTTTGCCGTTGTCGGCATGGCCGGATCGCTGCTGGCCACGGCCATCGTGAAATATGTCTACCCCTTCCAGTGGTCGAGGCCGCTGCTGGACATTTGGTTGGGGTCGCTGCGCACCAGCATGTCGATCACGATCCCGATGGGCGTTATCTTCACCGTGATCGAGTCGCACCGCGAACGGCTGCGACACACCGAGGTTCAACTGCGCACGAAGGAACTGGAGCGCGAGCGCGCCATCAAGCTGGCCACCGAGGCGCAACTGGCCGCGCTTTCGGCCCGCGTGGAGCCGCACTTCCTGTTCAACACGCTGAACACGATCAGCTCGCTGATTCGCGAGGATCCGGCGCGTGCCGAGCGCACCATTGAGCAGCTCAGCTCGCTGTTGCGCTCGTCGCTCGATTCGACCAACACGACCACGATTCCCCTCGAACAGGAGCTGAAACTGGTGGCCAGCTATCTGGAAATTCAGGCCACGCGCTTTGGCGGCCGGCTGCGCTTCACGCTGCCGCCTGTGCCCGAGCGGGAGGGCGTGCTGGTGCCGCCGTTCTCGATTCAGACGCTGGTGGAGAACTCGGTGAAGTATGCCGTCGCTCCGAGCCGCGAGGGCGCTTCCATCCAAGTGCGCCTGCAATGGACGGAAGCCAGCCTGGTGGTGGAGATCGAAGACGATGGCCCCGGCTTCACGCCGCAGCAGATCGCCTCCGGCCACGGCATCGACAATTTGCAGGGACGGCTGCGGAGCCTGTTCGGAGCCGCCGCGTCGCTTGCATTCGTGCGCGCGCCGGGATCGATGCGCGTCCGCATGAGGGTGCCGGCATGAACGTGTTTCTGGTGGACGACGAACCGCTGGCCTTGAAGCGGCTGGCGCGCATGATCGAGGAGAGCGGGCGCGCCCAGGTGTCGGGCATGGCGGCCGACCCCGAAGCGGCGCTGGCGGAGATCCAGGCCACCCCGCCCGACGCGCTCTTCCTCGATATTGAGATGCCCGGCCTGAGTGGCTTCGAACTGCTGGCCCGGCTGGAGACGCCGCCGCTGGTGGTCTTCACCACCGCCTATCATCAGTACGCACTGCAGGCCTTTGAGGCCAACTCCGTCGACTACTTGCTGAAGCCCGTCTCGCCGGAGGCGCTGGAGCGGGCCTTTGCGAAGCTCGAGCGCATGCTTGCCGGCACGGCGCCGCGGGCCGACTTCGCCCGCCTCATGAGCCAGGTGCAGCAGGCCCTCGGCCAGCGCCCGCCCGACTATCCCACGCGCATCGCTTCGCGCCTGGGCGACAAAGTGGAGTTCATCGACCTCAGCGTGGTGACGCACTTTTATGCCAAGGACAAGCTGACCTTCGCCGCCACGGCGGCGAAACACCACATCGTCGACCCGGCCATTGCCGAGCTGGAGACGCGCCTCGATCCGCGGCAGTGGATTCGCATCCATCGCTCCACGCTGCTCCACCTGGAACATGTCAAGGAGCTGCACACCTGGTTTGGCGGCCGCGTGATGGTGCGGCTCAAGGATGGCAAGACCGAGCTACAGGTGGCGCGCGACCGCACTGCTGAGCTCAAAGAGCGGCTGGGGCTCTGAAGGCGAGCACGGCGTTCAGTCCGCCGAAGGCAAACGAGTTCGACAGCGCCGCGCCCACCTGCGTCGCGCGGGCGGCGTTGGGCACCACGTCGAGATCGCACTCCGGGTCCGGGGTGGTGTAGTTCATGGTCGGCGGCAGCATGCCCTCTTTCAATGCCATCACCGTGGCCACGGCTTCCAGGGCCCCGGCAGCACCGAGCGCGTGGCCGTGCATGGATTTCGTCGAACTCACCGCGAGCCTTCGCGCATGGGAGTTGAACACGGCGTGAATGGCCTTGCTTTCGGTGGCGTCGTTGGCCAGCGTTCCGGTGCCGTGGGCGTTGATGTAGCCCACCTCTTCGGGGGCCATGCCGGCGTCGGCCAGGGCATTGCTCATGGCCAGCGACGGTCCGCCCACGGTGGGCTGCGTGATGTGGTGGGCATCGGCGCTCATGCCGGCCCCGGCGAACTCGGCGTAGATTTTGGCTCCCCGCGCGCGGGCCGCCTCAAGCGGCTCAATGACGAGCATGGCCGCGCCTTCGCCGAGGATGAGCCCCTTGCGATCCTTGGAAAAGGGCCGGCAGGTGTCCTGCGACACGACGCGCATGGCCTCCCAGGCCTTGAGGAAACCCAGGCAGAAGGCCGCCTCGGAGCCGCCCACGATGGCTCGATCCACCATACCGCTGCGGACCATCCACAAGCCTTGCGCCATGGCATGGCCGGCCGAGGCGCAGGCCGTCGATACCGAGAACACCGGTCCGCTGGCGCCCCACTCCATGGAAAGAAAGCTGGCCCCGGCGTTGGACATGATGCGCGGGATGGTCATGGGATGCACGCGCCCGGTTTGCTTGCTGTAGAGATCCTGAAACTGAACGTCTTCGCTCACCTGGCCGCCGGCGCAGCAGCCGGTGAGAATGGCCGTGCGCGGTCCCCTGACATCGTCCACCGTCAGACCGGCATCGGCCAGCGCTTCACGGCCGGCAACCACAGCAAATTGGGCAAAGGGGTCGAGCAGGTCGGCGGTGCGGGCGTCAAAGTGATGCAGCGGATCCCAGCCGCGCAACTGGGCGCCGTTGGGAAAGCGGAGCTGTGCCGCGAAGCAGCCTTGGAGAGGACCAATGCCGCTGCGCCCTTCGATGAGCGCCTGCCAGAAAACCGGAGCCGACAGACCCAGGGGTGTAATGGCTCCCACCCCGGTGACGGCTACTCTCATGCGGGCGCGCCCTTTGCTTCCACCAGCTTCCACACGCCCTGGGCCATCTCGCCGAGGTTCTTCACATTGCGCGCGGCATCGTCGGGAATCTGGATGCCGAACTCATTTTCCAGCGCGAACAGAATGTTGATGCCGTCCAGCGAATCGATGCCCAGCTCTTCAAAGCTGGCGTCCAGGCGATAGGTTTCCACCGGTTTATGCAGTGTCTTGGCAATGCACTCCAGCAACTGCTGGGTAAACTCTTGCGTCATCGGAAAACCTCACTCAATGTCACTAATTCTAACTGCCGTTGCCGGAGCGCGGGCAAAATGAGCCTCAGCGCTTCCACGGTGACGCGGCAATCGGCTCCGGGCTGCCCGGCGCGGCCGTCGTGGAGGCAGATGATCGACCCGTTGCCGGCGTGGGCGATCACACGTGCCGCCACGGCGCGGGCGGGCCGCTTCCAATCCAGTCCGAGACAGCTCCACATGACGCCGGTCAGGCCGTGATCGCGCAACGCATCGCGCAGGCCGAACCACCGGCAACCATAAGGAGCGCGGAACCACCGGGGCGCTCCGCCATGAATCTCCTGGAGCACTCGCTGTGCCCCCGACACTTCACCATACACGCCCGCGGGTGTCTTTGCATAGAGCGCGGCGTGGGAAAGCGTGTGGTTTCCAATTTCGTGGCCTTCGGCGGAAACGCGTCGGGCCAGCGCGGGGCTGCCGAGCGCTGCCTGCCCGATTTGAAAGAAGGTCGCCCGTGCTGAAAATTCCTGCAAAAGGTCAAGAATCCGCTCCGTGGCCGGGGACGGACCGTCATCGAAGGTCAGCGCCACGCGCGGCTGGAGCGGATTGCCGCGCCACAACGAGGGACCGAAGACCTGCGACGAGCGTCCGCGCACGGCCCACGCCGCGCCGGCAAACGCCGCGCCGGCCAGCCCAGCCGTGAGCCAGCCTGGAGCCGCCGCGCCCGCCCACACGCCGCTCATCCGTTACGGCTTCTCCCCGGGATTCCACTTCACGCTATGGTCGGAGGTGACGGCGTAGGTCTCCGGCGGCGAGGTAAGGGTGAAGTAAGACCAGGGCCCGGGAATCCAGGGGAACTCCCGGATCACATCCTCGTTGATCTCGACGCCCAGACCCGGCTTGATGGGAACGGCCAGCTCGCCGCCAGCGATCTCCAACGGCTGCTTCAGGATGCGCTGCGCCAGGGGGAATTCGTACATGGACTGGACGCGCTCGTCGGTGTAGACGGCCTGCTCGAGCCAGGCCGACACCGTCTCAGGCCAGCAGACGCCCAGTTGTGCCGCCGCCACCACTTCCAGGTCCGTGCCCCAGCAGTGGAAGGCAAAGGCGATGCCCTGGCGCTGGGCCATGGAGAGGATGCGCTGGCCGGAGGCATAGCCGCCCTGGCAGACGACATCCATCTGCACAAAGTCGACGGCCTGGCTGGCGATCAGGTCGGTGAAGGAATCGTCGCTTGGTTCATGCTCGCCGCTGGCCAGGGGGACGTAGCCGGTGTCGCGCAACTCACGGTACGCATTGTGGTCGTCGGGCGGCAGCGGTTCCTCGAGCCAGGCGATATCGAACGAACCCATCTCGCGGGCCACCTGGTGGACGGTTTCCGCCGTGTAGCTGCGGTCGCCCATGCGCCACCAGGAGTGGGCATCCACCATCAGCTCCATGGCCGGGCCGACGGCTTCGCGCATCAGTTCGACGGCGCGGACGTCCTCCTCCGGACCGAGCGCCGGGCGCATCTTGTAGCCGCGGTAGCCGAGCTCGGCAAAGGCCGCCGCTTCGCGCGCAAAGCCTTCGGCGGGCTGGTACATGCCGGCGCTGCCGTAGAGCGCAATGGTGTCGCGCACACGGCCGCCCACCAGTTCGCTGACGGGCACGCCCAGGACCTTGCCCAGCAGGTCGTAGAGGGCGACCTCGACCATGCAGTAGACCTTGAACACCTCCGGGTCGGCGCCCGGCCCCATGCGGAACATGGCCCGCAGGGCGTCCGGATCGGCCAGCGTGCGGCCTTCGAGAAACGGGCCGACGACATCGCGGATGGCGGCGTGGGCCTTTTCACTGCCCTGGCCGGGGCCGTAGCCGACCAGGCCGCCCTCGCCCTCCAGGCGCACCAGCATGGCATCGCGTTTGACGATGGTGCGCTCACCGCCGTAGTAGCTCAGCTTGACCGGGTTCGGGAACCGGTAGGAAAGCAGAAAGGACTGAACCCGCTGGATCTTCATCGCCGCCTCTCAGCATATCGAAGTTGCGGGGGTGGTCAACAGCGTTCTACCCGGCGGCAACGATGCGAAGGGCGGCCCAGCCTGTTCCCAGGCCTAGGCTTCGACGGTGGCCATCTCGAGCATGCCCTTTTCCTTGAGGCCGGTGAGGGCGAGGCCGTAGCGGCCGCGCACGCCGGTCTTTTCAAAGATGTGCTTGAGGTGGATTTTGACGGTGCCCGGACGGATGCCCAGCTCGCGGGCGATCTCCTTATTCTTGAGGCCCTGTTCGACCAGTTCGAGCACCTGCTGTTCGCGCGAGGTGAGTTCGGAACGGGGGTAGCGCTCCATGCGGGGGGGATCGCGGAAGAGGGTGTCCTCCATCCAGTTGGAGCCGGAGGCGACCGAGCGCATGCAGGTGAGCACCAACTCCGGCTGCGCCGTTTTGCGCACCACCCCGCGGACGCCCGATTGCAGCAGGCGCAGCGCCTCGGGCTCGGTGATTGAGGAGCCCCAGACGACCACGGCCGTATTCTGCAGGTAGGGACGGACCTCCTGGAGGAACTGCAGGAGCGACTGTGAACCGAAGCTCTTGTCGGCGAGAATCAGCTCCGGGCGCTGTGTTTTCACCAGGTCGATGGCGCCCATGAGGCTATCAGCCTGCCACAGAACGCGCAGGTCCTCGGTTCGAGCGAGGACGGAGCGCAGCCCTTCGGCCGTCATAGGCTGCGTTTCACATATTCCGACGTTTCTGATCGCCGATGAGTATTCCATAGAGTGCTCACGAAAGGAAAATTAACTGCATTCAGATCAGTCCGTCGAGGCGGCCGGAACGGCTGCTAGCTCCATCGGATTCCGGGGAGGACTCCCTGGGTGGAATGGACCATCTCTGCAATCTAGTAGGCGGTGGCAGTCTACACTCTCAGGTTTTCCCTGTTTTCCGCCGATAGGGAGAATTCAAGCCGAACTCACCATTCGGGACTAGAGGGAGTATGTCCGGAGGGAATACGTCTAAACCGGCCATTAGTCAACCTGTTCTGATCATCTCGACGGAGCGCAAGCTGAAGTCGGCGCTGATTCCTGTGCTGAGCCAGGAGCTGCCGATGGCTCCGCTGGTGGAACTGGCCCAGATGCCGGACCGGCGGCTGATTGCGGAGATGGCCAGCGGGGAGCGTCCGTCGCTGATTTTCCTGGACGTCAGCATCAACCGTGAGGGCAGTTTGGAGGCATTGCACCAACTGTCGCAGGGGCTGATTGGGGTGCCGGTGGTGGTGATCCTGCACGGCAACGATCCGGACCTGATCATGCGTTGCCTGCGTTCGGGGGCGAGCGAATTTCTATTGCAGCCGGTGACGGGCGACCAGTTGCAGCCGGTGCTGGCGCGGCTGGTGATGCGCAAGGGGGAGAGCGCGCTTTCCGGCGGGGCCCGCGTGCAGGTGGTGATGCCGGCCAAGGGCGCCTGCGGGGCTTCGACGCTGGCCAGCAATCTGGCTTTTCACTGGAAGCGGCATGGGTTCAAGCGGGTGATGCTGGCCGACTTCGACCCGTTGACCGGGACCATTCCGTTTCTGTTGAAACTGAAGCCGGTGTATAGCTTTGTGGATGCCCTGACGCGCGAGGGCGGGTTGGACTCCGACATCTGGCGGGGATTGGTGACCAAGCACAACGATGTGGACGTCCTGCTGTCGCCGGAAAATCCGATTGATGTCGAATCCAATAACGCCGACCCCTCGTCGCTGTTTCAGTTTGCCCGCCAGGCCTACGACATCATCACGGTGGATTCACCCGGGCCCTTCGGGAGCTGGTCGACGTCACTGGTGAACCTGGCCGACGAGGTATTGCTGGTGACCACCAACGAACTGCCGGCGTTGCGGGCCACGCAGCGCGTATTGCAGGGCCTGGACCGCATGGGCATCGACCGCGCCAAGGTGAAGCTGATCGTCAACCGGTACAGTTCGGAGGTGGGCTTGAACCAGGAAGCGATTGAGACGGCGCTGCACTCCGACGTGTTCCACGTGCTGCCCTCCGACTACGACGCGGTGCAGGCGGCGCTGGTGGAGGGCAAGCCGATTGCCGCTTCGACGCCCATCGGCAAGAGCCTGGTGCAACTGGCTGACCGGCTGGCCGGCAAGCGCAGCACGGCGGTGGAGCAGACGAAGAAGAAGTCGAGCATCGGGTCGCTGTTCTCGGGGCTGCTGAGCCGGGGATAACGGCGGCCGGGCCTTCTACAAAAGGGGAACTTCCGGGGCGGAGCCGCGGTTGAGCAGGCCGCTGAGGCGCGGGTCGTCGAAAATTTCCAGGCCGCGCTGATAGGGCTGGAAGCCGCACTTGCGGTAGAAGCGCAGGGCGCCGGGGTGGTCGAAGGTGCAGGTGTGGAGCCAGACGCGGCGGGTGGCGGGGGTCCAGGCGAGTTCCAGGGCGGCGGCCATGAAGGCGGGGCCGAGACGGAGGCCGGTGCACTGGGGGAGCAGTCCGAAGTAGGTGATTTCGACGTCGCCGTTCTGTTCGCGGGCCAATTCGAGCAGACCGATGGTCGCGGCGTCCTGCGAAAGGTGATAGACCTCGACGCCAGGGGCGGTGAGCTGGCGTTGGAGTTCCTCGAGGGTCACTTGCAGGCGGCCGAACCAGAGCCAGGGTTCACCGATGGCGCGGAACAGGGAGAGGTAGGCGGCGGCATCGGGCGAGGGCTGGGGCGCCAGTTTAACGCCGGGGGGCAGGGCCGGTCCGGGCGGGGGTGGGGCGTGCATGTCGAGCCAGGTGACGACGGCGGCCATTTTGCCTTTGGGCAGCAGGTGATAGCCATCGGTGAGCGGGAAAGCCATGCCACAATGGTATTCGTCTCCTCATGGTCATTACAGGCATTTATTACGCCCTTGGGTTTCTGGCAAGCGGCGCGTTGGTTGGTTATCTGACACGCCCCTGGGCGGCGATTCCGTTTGGGATCATGGCCGTCTTCTCGCTGTGGTTTTTCCGCGATCCGGAACGGGAGATCCCGCAGGGTCCCTATGCCGTGTCGCCGGCCGACGGCGTGGTGGTCGCGGTGAAGGATGATGCGGGCGGCAAGCGGCGGATCAGCATCTTTCTGAGCCCGTTTGACGTGCATGTGAACCGCACGCCGATTACGGGCACGGTGACGAAGGTGCAGTACAAGCCGGGGAAGTTCCTGGTGGCGAGCCGCGAGGAAGCGACGGCGGAGAACGAGCAGAACCTGGTGACGGTGGAGGGCGAAGGCACGACGGTGGAGTTCAGCCAGATTGCCGGGATGGTGGCGCGGCGGATTCTGTTCTGGCGCAAGCCGGGCGACAAGGTGACGATGGGCGAGCGCGTGGGGTTGATTCAGTTTGGCTCGCGCTGCGACATTTTCCTGGGGCCGGAATGGAATATCGTAGTGCGGGAGGGACAGCGCGTGTCGGCCGGGGCGAGCATTCTGGCCAAGCGCATTTAGGCCGTGAAGGACAACCACCGCATGATGCCGCAACTACGCCTGCGAGACAGGCTGATCGACCCCAAATCGCCTGACCGGCGGCCGCGGAAGGCTGCGTATGCGCTGCCGGCGCTGTTCACGGCGGGCAATCTGTTTCTGGGGTTTGTCGCGATTGTCGATGCGTTTCGTGGAGCGATGCTGGCCACCGCCGGGCAATTGGGACACAACCAGTTTTTTGAGCGGGCTTCGCTGGCGATCGGTATCAGCGTGTTTCTGGATGGCCTCGACGGGCGCATTGCGCGCATGACGAATACGACCTCCGATTTCGGGCGCGAGCTGGATTCGCTGGCCGATGTGATTGCCTTTGGCGTGGCTCCGGCGGTGTTGGCCTGGGCGTGGGGATTTCACTTTGTGCGGGATGACATGCCGCCGATGCTGCTCGACCATTTCAACCGTGCGGGCTACTTCCTGGTGTTCCTGTTTGTGCTGTGCGGGGCGATGAGGCTGGCGCGGTTCAACATCACGGTGGACCCGAAGCCGAGCAATCCGGGGCGGCCGGGGCGGAAGTACTTTGTCGGACTGCCGATTCCGGCGGGGGCGGCGATGGTGGCGGCGGTGGTGTACGCGGCGGGTTCGGCGCCGCTGGTGTGGTGGCCTTACGCGGTGTCGTTTCTGGCGCTGATCGCGCTGCTCGCCTTTCTCATGGTGAGCACGTGGCGCTACCGCAGCTTCAAGGATTTCAGCATGGTCAGCCCGCGCTCGCCGCGCAGCGTGATCCTGCTGGGGGCGTTCATTTACCTGATCTGGAACTATTCGCAGCCGGTGTTGCTGGCCATGGCGGTCACCTACGTCGGCAGCGGCATTTTCATCCGTTTGGGCGGGCTCATCAAGCGCCGCCTGCATCCGAAACCGGCGGCCCAGTAGGAGCCGCGTCATCCGTTCATGACAGAACCAGTTATCCCCCAAGTATGTCTAGTTGGCAGCGACGAGCTGCAAGGCGTCGATATGCGCGACCTGTTGCGCGAGAGCATCCTCGGCTCGCGGCTGAAGCTGCTGGGCGGGGTGGAGCCGGGCACGGCGATTCTGAGCGCCGGGGAAGAGGAACCGGTGGTGATCACGCCGATGGACGAGGAGGAGTTGAACGACGCGAGGATCGTCTTTCTGGCGGGTGCGGCGGAGCTGAACCAGAGGGCGTTCGCGCTGATCCGGCCAGGGCCGCAGGCTCCGGTGGTGATTGACCTGACGCGGACGCTGGACGACCACGCGGCGGCGCGTGTGCGGGCGCCGATGGCTGAGCCCGAGGGCACGGTGGTGGATTCGTTTGTGCATGTGATCGCGCATCCGGCGGCGATCCTGGTGGCGGCGTTGTTGCAGCGGCTGGGGACGGCGGGCAGCGTGCGGCGGGCGGTGGTGACGGCGTTTGAGCCGGCCAGCGAGCGCGGCATGGAGGGTGTGGAAGAGTTGCAGCAGCAGACGGTGAACCTGCTGAGCTTCAAGACGCAGCCGAAGGCGATCTACGACGAGCAACTGGCGTTCAACGTGTTGTCGCACTTTGGCGAGGAAGCGCCGCTGAGTTTGCAGACGATTCAGGAAGGCATTGAGCGCCACCTGGCGACGCTGCTTTCGGCGACGCCGGCGGTGCCGATGCCGAACCTGCGGTTGTTGCAGACGGCGGTGATGCACGGGCACACGGCGTCGCTGTGGGTATTGTTCGCCGAGCGGCCCGATGTGGCGGCGCTCGAGGCGGCGCTTGAGGGCGAGCCGTTTGATTACCGCGGCGCGGGGACGACGCAGCCGAATCCGGTGGGCATGGCTGCGCAGACAGGCATTGCCGTGGGGCAGGTGGAGGCCGACCGCAATGAGGCGCGCGCCATTTGGCTGCACGCGGCGGCGGACAATTTCCGCTTGGTATCGCAAAATGCGATCTCAGTGGCGACCGATATTCTGATTCAGGGTTCGCGTTTGTGATCCGCAGGGGACTCATTTCGCTGGCGCTGTTGGCCGCCTGCGGCGGGTTGTCTTCGTGCGGCTATCACGTGGTGGGCAAGACGGACCTGTTGCCGAAGGAGATCCGCACGATTGCGATTCCGGCGTTTGGGAACCTGACGAACCGGGTGCGGTTCAGCGATGCGCTGCCGACGGCGCTGACGCGCGAGTTCATCCGGCGGACGCGTTATCGCGTGGTGGCCGACCCGAACGAAGCCGATGCCATTCTGAGCGGGGCGGTGACGCAGTACAGCAGCTATCCGATTTTGATCGACCAGGCGACGGGGCGGCCATCGGGCGTGCAGGTGATTGCCGTGATGCAGGTGCGGCTGACCGAGCGGGCGAGCGGGAAGGTGTTGTTTGACCGGCCGGCGTTTGAGGCGCGGCAGCGGTATGAGATCAGTCTCGACCAGTTGGCGTACTTCGAGGAGTCGGGGCAGGCGATTGAGCGGTTGTCGCAGGAGACGGCGCGGACGCTGGTGGCGGCGGTGTTGGAGAACTTCTGATGACGTTCACGGGCGAGAGCTTTCTGAACCACATTGCCAAGCAGCCGGCGGCGGCGGCGTACTTTTTCGTGGGTCCGGAGATGTATGGGCGCGACAAGTGCCGGCGGGCGCTGGTGGAGAAGTTCCTGGGGGCGGAGGCGTCTGAGGATGCGTTCGTTCGGCACACGCTGGATGAGTTGACGATGGCCGAGGTGTTGGACGATGCGCGGGCGATGTCGTTGTTCGCGGCGCAGAGGGTGATCTGGGTGACGCGGGCGGAGGGGGCGTTGCCGAGGGGACGGGCGGCGGCTGCCGCGGTTGAAGATGACGGTGGGGGTGAGGAGGAGTCGCCGAAGGCATCCGGCGACGGCGCGGTGCAACTGGCGGAGTATTTGAAGGACCCGACGCCGGGGGTGGTGTTGGTGTTCGATTCGAGCCGGTGGGAGTTTGAGGGCGAGGACAAGGCCAAAGTGGAGCGGCTGCGGAAGTACTTCGCGGCGGTGCAACACGTGGTGGAGTTCCCGCGGATGGAAGAGGGGCGGGTGAGGCGGCTGGCGGGGGAGCTGGCCAAGCGGGCGGACATTGAGCTGGATGGGGATGCGATGGACCTGCTGGTGGAGGCGACGGCGTGTTCGGCGCAGCGGGTGGAGGTGGAGATCGAGAAGCTGCGGTCGTTTGCCGAGACGCGGAACACGAAGCGGGTGACTGTGGAGGATCTGGAGCGGCTGGTGCCGCAGGCGCGGTCGACGACGATCTTTGCGCTGGTGAATGCGTTGGGGCGGAAGGACCGGGTGCGGGCGCTGGATTTGCTGGACACGCTGCTGGGGGAGGGCGAGTATTTGCCGCTGGCGCTGGGGTTTCTGGCGACGCAGTTCCGGCAGGCGCTGGTGGCGAGGGAGGCGGGACTGCGGGGGGCGCAGCAGGTGCAGAGCCACTTTCAGAGGATGGGGGTGGCGATGTGGCAGTCGAGGGCGGAGCAGGTGTGGCAGTCGGCGGCGGCGTTCAGTCCGGGGCAGTTACGGGAGGGGTTGAAGCGGATTGCGGCGACGGACCGGGCGCTGCGGGACACGAGACCTGATGACAGGGTCGTGCTGGAAGAGTTCGTCCTGGGGTTGACGCGGTAAGACCGAGGAGGGGCAGCGGCGCTTAGGCGGCCGGCTGCATCTTCTTGAGGCGGTTGTGCATGCGGCTCTTGTAGCGCGATGCGGTGTTGACCTTGATGATGCCCCACTTGGCGGCGCGGTCGACGAGGGAGAAGGTCTTCGGGAGAAGCTCCTCGGCGGCCTTCAGGTCTTTGCCGTCCATGGCCCGGCGCATGGCGCGGATCTGGTGGCGCAGGCGGGTGCGGCGCTGCTGGTTCACCGCGGTGCGGTGCTCGATTTTACGAGTATTCTCGATTGCTGAAATGTGATTGGCCATACGACGACTGTGTGATCTCCCCGCGGGGAGCCTTCTGAGATGGTAGC
>JAFLBB010000076.1 GCA_017304135.1 Acidobacteriota bacterium
GCCGGGGCTGGCGGTGGATCCGCAGATGTCGCTCGATGTGCTGCGCGATTTGCAGCCGATGGGGCAGTTGCACGACAGTTTCATCATTGCGGCGGGGCGCGACGGGTTATGGGTAATTGACCAGCATGTGGCGCATGAGCGGATTCTGTTTGAGCAGGTGTTGCGGCAGATGGCGGCGGGCGAGGTGGAGCGGCAGCAGTTGCTGATTCCGCTGGTGCTGGAGTTGACGCCGGCGCAGGCGACGGAGTTTGACCGGATCCGCGAGGAGTTGGAGCAGTCGGGGTTCGATGCGGAGCCGTATGGTCCACGGGCGGTGGCGATCAAGGCGGCACCGGCGGCGTTGGGGACGGCGGAGGTGGAGCGGGTGGTGCTGGAAATTTTGGAGATTTCAGAGAAGGAGTTGCGGCAATCGAGTTTCGAGGAGTTGCGCAACGAGATGGCGGCGACGATTGCGTGCCGGGCGGCGATCAAGATCAATATGCGGCTGGATGCGACGCGGATGGAGTGGATGCTGCGGACGCTGGCCGAGTGTGAGTTTCCGATGAGTTGCCCGCATGGGCGGCCGATTGCGCTGCGGTATGCGACGCGGGAGATTCTGCGGGGATTTCATCGGATATAGGGGGACGGGGCCTCGTGCTAAGCGACAATGTTGAATTGCGACACTGCCCGGGATGGGTGGGCCATCTTCATTCGCGCATCCTGCGATACTCCCCCGAGACCATGTAGTCGAGAGGGCTGCTCGCGTCGGTCTGAACCTCGCCACGTATGAGCGAGCCAATGAGTTCCAACGTGGATCTAACCTCAGATGTTAGGTCGCTCCTGTTGTGCGCGAATTCCAGGACCTGCTGGAAAATCTGCACTCGCTCTTGAGTCGTCAAGAAATCATCAAGCTGCGCATGAATCCAGCCGCCAAACTCGCCCGCCGCCTGTATTTCCCAGTGCTTTCCAGCGGCCTTGAGCCACTCAGGACTATCAGCGCCCACTGCTTCTGCCAGAACGGCGAGCGCGTCTTCCAAGTACCCATCCCACGACCAGAACCCCTTACCTCGGTACTCAACGTAGCTGGTGCCCATCGATCTTCAACCATACCGCACGGTCTTACGGGATGGCTGGCCTTACAGATCAATGGTCCATTGGCGCCCGTGATTTGATCTGAAGGGTTCCCGCGGATACTCAGGCCGACCGTTCGCAATTTGCTCCAGCACGTAGGAGACAAAGCCGCCAGGTATAGGGGGCAGCGCGGTTACTTCAAGGATGAGTTTGTGGGTAATGCCCGTTTGCTTAGGTGATGCGCGAACTGTCTCTACACTCCGATTTCCGCCTTTGGTCCTTGATGGACCGCACGCTCGCCAATTACTCCCACTCAATCGTGCCGGGCGGTTTGTGCGTGAGGTCGTAGAAGACGGCGCAGATGCCGGGGACGGCTAGGAGTTCCTTGGTCATTTCGCCGAGCAGCGCTTTGTCCATGAGGACGGCCTGGGCGGTCATGCCGTCGATGGAGTCGATGGGGCGGAGGACGACGCTGTCGGGGCGGTTGGGGACGCCGACGGGGATGATGACGACGGGGAACTGCCAGACCTTCTTTTCGAAGCCGCTGTCGTGGCAGAGGCGGCGGACGATGGCGTCGGCGCGGCGGAGGCGGGCTAAGCGTTGCGGGTCGATGCCGCTGGGGGTGGAGGTGAGCGCTTCGAGGGGCGCGTGGCCGGCGGCGAAGCCGACGACGCGGTTGACGTCGAGGAGGCGGTTGATGGTTTCGGTGGCGGCGTCGAGGGCTTCCTGGCTGATGGCTTCGAGCGCGAGGGCGGAGCGGTAGCTGCGGGAATCGCCTTGCACGCCGACGGAGCGGACGGGGAGGAGAAAGCCTTCCTCGCGCTTCACGACGGCGTTGGATTCGGCGGAGCAAAGGAGGCGGATGGCGAGGCCGGGGCCGGGGAAGGGATGGCGGTCGAGCATCTCGGCGGGGAGGCCGAGTTCGCGGCCGATGGCGCGGACCTCATCCTTGTAGAACGACGTCAGGGGCTCGATGATGCGGTTCTCGTCCATCAACTTCTGGATGCCGGCGACGCGGTTGTGATGGGTCTTGATGAGGTCGGCTTTGGCGGTGCCGCCGCTTTCGATGGTGTCGGGGTAGATGGTGCCCTGGCCGAGGATCCAGTCGCCTTCGGTGTAGTGGCCTGAGGCGAGGACGCGGTCCTGGATGGTGACGAACATCTCGCCGATGATGTGGCGCTTGCGTTCGGGGTCGACGATGCCGTTGAGGGCGCCGACGAAATCGGCAGAGGCGTCGACGACGCGGAAGGTGTCGGGCGACATGGCGGTGAAGACGTTGCGGACGAATTCGGTTTCGCCTTCGCGCATGAGGCCGGTGTCGACGTAGGCGCCGTGGACGCGGCCGGGGCCGAGGGCGCGGAGGCAGAGGGTGTAGGCGACGGAGGAGTCGACGCCGCCGGAGACGAAGAAGAAGACGTTGCGGCCGGCGGCGACCTCGCGGATTTTGTCTTCGAGCAAGCCGAGGCGGCCGCGGGGGTTCCAGTCCTTTTCGCAGCCGGCGATGCGGAAGAGGAAGTTCTCGAGGATGCGCATGCCGCGCGGGGTGTGGACGACCTCGGGGTGGAACTGGACGCCGTAGAGGCGGCGGGCGTCGTCGCCCATGGCGGCGATGGGGCAGGTGGCCGTCTCGCCGAGAAGGGAGAAGCCGGTGGGGACGCGTTCGACGCGGTCGCGGTGGCTCATCCAGGCCTGCTCGGTCGCATCGAGGCCATCGAAGAGCGGGGAAGTGGGGACGAGCGAAACGCGGGCGTGGCCGTACTCGCCCTTTTCGCCCTTCTTCACGTGGCCGTCCATGAGGTGGGCCATGAGTTGGAGGCCGTAGCAGATGCCGAGGACGGCGGCGCCGGATTGGAAGACGGCGGGGTCCATGGTGGGGCTGCCGGCTTCATAGACGCTGCTGGGGCCGCCGGAGATGATGATGCCTTTGCGTCCGGCGAGTTCAGCGGCGGGGGTGTCGGAGGGCTTCACCTCCGCATATACGCCCAATTCCCGAACGCGCCTGGCAATGAGATGGCAATACTGCCCGCCGGCGTCAAGCACGGTGATTTGGGGGAGGGGTCTGTCTTCTGTCATTCCCTAGTCGCGCCGCGGAGCCATGCGCTGCACGATCATCTTCTTGGCGTTCTCCAGCAGGGACTTGGCCTTGGGCAGGGCGTCGATGGCCTTGAGGACCATGGGGTCGCTGCTGATGCTCATCTTGCGCGAGTCTTCGATGTTGTAGACGTTGATGAACACCTCGCGGCGGATCTGCTGTTTGATCCAGTCGAGGTTGTCGGTGAACTCGGCTTCGGTGAACGGGATGTTCTGCTTGAGGGCAAACTGGCGGAACTCCTGGACCACGCCTTCATCGGGGGCCCATTCCTTGGTGATGGTTTTGCGGTCGCGAGCGGCGAGCCAGGTGGCGGTGAAGTTGAGGAAGGCGTAGCTGCGGATCATCATCGCCTGGAGCTTGTTGCCCTTGGGGATTTCGTACATCTCGTCGGGCGTGATGCCGCCGCCGCCATAGACGGTGCGGCCGCTGTCGGTCATCTTCACGTCCTGCTTGTTGTTGCTGTCGTTGCCCTTGCGGTAGTAATAGTCGAAGAACGAGGTGTTCTGGTAGTCGCGCTGGATGAGGCGCTCGCTGGGGGTGTAGTATTTGGCCGTGGTGAGGGCGAGTCCGGTGTTTTCGCTGAGCGGGTAGACGGTTTGGACGAGGCCCTTGCCGAAGGTGGTTTGGCCGAAGACCCAGCCGCGGTCGTGATCCTGGAGCGCGCCGGAGACGATTTCGCTGGCCGAAGCCGAGTACTGGTTGACGAGGACGACGATGGGGTATTCAAGGCCTGCGCGGCCGTGGCGGGCGGTGTAGCGCTTCTCGGCCGAGGCGCGGCCGCGATGGCTGACGACGACCTGGCCCTTCTGCAGGAAGCGGTCAGCGACGGCGACGCCTTCGTTGAGGAGGCCGCCGGGGTTGTCGCGGAGGTCGAGGACGAGACCTTTTACGTTGGCCTCACCCATGCGCTTGAAGTTCTCTTCCACTTCGCGCGAGGTGTTTTCGTTGAAGTGTTCGATGTCGAGGTAGAGGATGCCGGGCTTGAGCCAGAAGGCGTCCTGGACGCTCTTGCGCTCGATTTCGCCGCGGGTGATGTTGAAGGTGAGCGGGTCCTTCACGCCCTCGCGCGCTACTTGCACCTGGACCTGCGTGCCCTTGGGCCCCTTCAACAAGTCGGCGACCTCGTCGGTGCGGAGGTTTTCGGTCGACTTGTCGTTGACGAGCATGATGACGTCGCCGGGGCGGATGCCGGCCTTGGCGGCGGGCGAATCAGGGAAGGGGGCGATGACGACGGTGCGGTTCTTTTGCGGGGCGACGGTCATGCCGACGCCGTAGTAGTGGCCCTTCTGGTCTTCGCGGAGGAGCTGGAAGTCGCGCGGATCAAAGAAGCTGGAGTGGGGGTCGAGCGTGCGGAGCATGCCCGGGATGGCGCCCTTGTAGATGGTCTTGTCGGGAGTGACCTTGTCGGCGAAGTTGGTTTCCAGCAGGTCATAGACCTTGCTGAAGGTCTTCATGGACGCCTTGACGTCGTCCTCGCCGCCAGCGGCGCTCACGCCGGTGAGGTTGGGGCCGACGAGGCCGCCCGCCAGCGAGCAGGCGATGACAATCGCCGGTACAAAGACAAAAGAACGCCAGTGGCGTTTGACCATGGGTTAAACCTCCCAGCCTGACTTCAGTATATATCGAATGGAAGGCCTGTGCCCTCAGGCGATTCCGCACCCGTCATGCGGTTAGACGCGCGTAGGCGGCGGGCAGTTTTGCCTGAATTGCGGGAAGTGCGGTGTTCCAGACGGCGGAGGAGAGGGCGGCCTCATCGACGGAGGCGTCAATCCGGCGAAAGTGGTCAGAGGCGAGGGAGGCGAAGACGGTGCGGGCCTGTTCGAGACCCTCGTGGCGTTCAAACTCATTGGGGACCTCGCCGCGGTGGGCGGTGATGCGGCGGAGGGCGAGCGAGGGGGGGAGGTCGAGCCAGAGGATGAGGTCGGGGGCGGGGAAGCGGGATTCCATGGCGAGGCGGACGGCGGCGGGGTCGCCTCCGGGGCGTGTGCCCTGGTAGGCGATGGTGGAGTAAAAGTAGCGGTCGAGGATGACGATGCGGCCGGCGGCGAGGGCGGGCAGGACGAGTTGATCGAGGTGTTCGGTGCGGTCGTGGATGAAGGCCTGGAGTTCGTCGGCGGGGGACATGCGGCCGGTGGTGGCGCTTTCGCGGATGCGGCGTCCCCAGGGGCCGTCGGTGGGCTCGCGGGAGAGGACGGGGTCGAGGCCGGCGGCGCTGAGGCGTTCGCCGAGGAGGCGGATTTGGGTTGATTTTCCGGCACCGTCGATGCCCTCGAAGACGAGGAACACGCCGGGCCATTGAGTGGGGAAATCCACGCGGGCTGGGCTTGTCACGCGGGTGGCGCTTTAGGGCAGCTTCGTGGTCTGGTGGGCGACCAGTTGCATGGTGCCGTCCTGCTGGCGCGACCAGACGTGGAGCATTCTGAGCCGGTTGTCGAAGGGCACGCCCTTGCTGGCGCCGGTCATGCGGATGGTGGCCGAGAGGACCTGGGCGCGGCCGAGGTTCCAGGTTTTGATGTCGCTGTATTCGATGTTGGTGTACTTCTGGTCGCCGCTTTTGAGCTTGTTGATGTACTCGGCCTTGGTTTCGATGATGCCGGTGGAGTGGGCGTAGACGAGGTCGTCGGCGAGGATTTTACCGAGTGCGTCGAGGTCGTTGGCCTTGAGGGCGGCGAGCCACTTATCTTCCTGCGCCTGGACGGCGCCGGCGGCCTTGCGGCCCTTGCCTTTGCCCTTTTGGGCGGCGGCGGGGAAGGCGAAGAGGATGAGGGCGAGGGCGAAAAGAGCAATCCGTTTCATACCATCCGCCAGTGTATACCCGATGGCGGGTGGGTGTCAGGATGTGGGTGGCGTGCGGCCGCGGGTGGGCGTGGGGATGCGGGTGGCGTGCGGCCGCGGGTGGGCCGGTGGCCGGGGCGCTGCTTTATATGGCCACGCGGGCTTTGCGGGCAGGCAGCGAACCTTCCGAGCGGGCCGGTTTGCGCTGGGTGGCCTGGAGTTTCTTCACCTGGTCACTGACGCAGACGAGGAACATGGGCTGCTTGGCGTTCTTGAGCAGGTCAACGACGCGCTTTTCGCTGTCTTCGAGGAAGATGGACTTGCCGTCGGTGAGCAGGTGCATGTCGGCGCCGGAGAAGACGTCGGAGAGTCGCTTGCCCATTTCGCGCTGGAGGAAGCGCAGGACGCGGCGGATTTTCTGCAGCGAGAAGCCCTTGCGGCGGAGTTCGGCGATGACGGTGATTTCCACGACCTCGGCGGGGGAGTAGATGCGGCGGTGGCCTTCGTGGCGGGGGCTGACCACCTTTTGCTCGTCCCACCACTGGAGCTGGCGCAGGGAGACGCTGGCCAGGCGCGCCACGTCGGCGCTGGTTGAGGTGCGGTCCATGGGGGTACTTTCAGGACGGCTCTTTTTTGTTTTGAACATAATCCACCCGCTTCGTGCAGTTTTGAATGCCGATTTCGATTCTACTGGAATGGGGAGGGGTGTCAAGGACAACCCGAACGATTACAACATCTTGCGCACTTAGGCAGGGTTGGGTACCAGGGTTTGTGCGGTGGTGGAAGTGGGGAGGGCAGTGGCGGCGGATGGCGCGGGGGAGGCCGGAGCGCGGAGGCGCAGTTGGCCGGCAGGGGGGAGTGTGAGGAAGGGGGCGTGTGGGGGGAGAGGGAGCGGAGCCTCCTCAGCCGCCGCCGACGAAATGGACGATTTCGACCTGCGCGCCGGGGTTGACGGTGGCTTCCTGCCAGCGGGCGCGGGAGACGATTTCGAGTTCGAGTTCGACGGCAACGCGATCGCGGGGGATGCCGAGATGGTCGAGCAACGCGGCAACGGTGAGGCCTTCGGGGACCTGTCGTTTCTGGCCGTTTAGAACAATTTCGATGAGGTTTATGGGGATGGAACTCATGCGTGCAAGGGAGGCGGGACGCGGTCCGGTTTGACACCCGCTTCCGCTGCTCATTATAGTCAAAGATTAGCCGCCACAACTCCGAACGCGACCACCATGCCCACGTCACCCTTAGAGGTCTATTTTCCAGTTCTGGTCCAGATTCTGCTGGCCACGGCGCTTGCCTGCGGACTGGTTGGCGCCAGCTACGTGCTGGGCAAGAAGCTGAAGAACAAAGTGAAGGACATGCCGTATGAGAGCGGCATGGTGCCGATTGGGACGGCCAGCGAACGTTTCAGCGTGAAGTTCTACCTGGTGGCGATGCTGTTCATCCTGTTCGACATTGAAGCCGTGTTTCTGTACCCGTGGGTGGTGGTGTACGGCGACCTGAAGATGTTCGCCTTTGCCGAGATGTTCATTTTCGTAATCTTCATCCTCAGCGGGTTCTTCTACATCTGGAAGAAGGGCGTCCTTGACTGGTCAAAGACGCACGGCGAGGACTAACCGCACATCATGCTGACCGAAGAGTTGCAACAGATTCCCCATGTGCAGGCGATCGCGGCGATGCCGGGCGCACTGCAGGAAGCCAGCGTGCAGCATGGCGAGGTGACGTTGATCATCGATCCGTCGCGGATTGTGGCCGTGTGCCGGCTGCTGCATGACGCGCACGGCGCCGAGCGGCTGAGCGGGCTCACCGGGCTGGACTGGTATCCGATGGAGCCGCGGTTCGAGGTGGTGTACCTGATCCATTCGGTCCGCAACCGTTACCGGTTGAAGTTGAAGTGCCGGCTTGCGGGCGAGAACCCGGAGATCGATTCGGTGTACAGTGTGTGGCGCGCCGCCGATTGGTATGAGCGCGAAGTGTTCGATTTATTTGGGGTCACCTTCCGCAATCACCCGAACTTGCAGCGCATTCTCATGCCGGACGACTGGCAGGGACACCCCTTGCGCAAGGACTTTCCCGTTCACGGGCACAAGTACAGCTATCGGGCTGAATGACGCGAGAGCACGCGCGCGCCCCTGTCCGGTGAGCGCGCGGAAGCAGAAGAATGATGAGCGCGCAGGCGCGATGTGTGAGTGGAAGAGGCGGGCGATAGAGACGTCCGCAGGGAGTTGAGATGAGCGAGCAGACCAGCGTGGTGGAACAGGCTGCCCTCCCGCAAGAGGAGCAGAACGGCGGGAAGCGCCGCACGATGACCCTGAACATGGGTCCGCAGCACCCGTCCACCCACGGTGTGTTGCGCGTGGTGCTCGACCTGGACGGCGAGGTGATCCGCAAGGCGGTCGCCGATATCGGCTTTCTGCATACGGGCATTGAGAAGCAGTGCGAAGCGCGGACGTGGCAGCAGGTGGTGCCGTTGACCGACCGCGTCGATTACCTGGCGAACCTTTCCAACAATCTGGCCTACTGCCTGGCGGTGGAAAAGCTGCTGCAGATGGAGATTCCGCGGCGGGCGCAGTGGATGCGGGTGATGCTGACGGAGTTGACGCGCATCAATTCGCACCTGGTGTGGCTGGGCACGCACGCGCTGGATATCGGCGCGATGACGATGTTCTTTTACTGCTTCCGCGAGCGCGAGAACATTCTACGGCTGTTTGAGATGTTCTCCGGGCAGCGGCTGATGACGAGCTATTTCCGCATCGGCGGGCTGGCGCTGGAAGCCCCGCGCGGCTGGCAGAACGCGGTGGGCAAGTTCATCCGGGCGTTTCCGAAGTCGATTGAGCAATATGAGAACCTGCTGAACGCGAATCCGATCTGGATGGAGCGCACCAAGGGTGTGGCCCACTTGACGCTCGACGACATGCTGAACCTGGGCGTGACGGGGCCGATGATTCGCGCCGCCGGCCTAGCCTGGGACATCCGCAAGGACGAGCCGTATTCGAGCTATCAGGAATTCGACTTCCAGGTGCCGACGCGGACCGAGAGCGATGTCTACGCGCGCTTCCAGGTGCGCATGGATGAGTTGCGCGAGAGCACGAAGATTGTGATTCAGGCCCTGGAAGGAATGCCGGAGGGCAAGTTCCAGGCCGAGGCGCCGGGCGTTGTCCTGCCCGAGCGGGAGTCGATGAAGACGCAGATGGAAGCGCTCATCTATCACTTCAAAATCATTACCGAGGGATTCCGCGTGCCGCCGGGAGAAGCCTATGTCTCCGTGGAAGCGCCGCGCGGCGAACTTGGCTACTACGTCGTCTCCGACGGCGCCACCAACCCCTACCGCGTGTTCATGCGCACGCCGAGCTTCGGCAACCTGATCGCGCTGGGGCCGATGCTGCAGGATACGTTGATCGCCGATTCCATTGCCGGCCTTGGCAGCATGGATTTCGTGCTGGGAGACACGGACAGGTAACGAGCCCATGACCTTCTCACCCGAACTGGAACAGCGATTCGCCGAGATGGCGGCTAAATATCCCGAAGGCCGGCAGAAGGCCTGTCTGATCCCGATGCTGATGTACGCGCAGGACGAAGTCGGCTACATGACCGAGGAGTTGAAAGAAGAGATTGCCAAACGGCTCGGCATCAGCGTTCTGGAAGTGAACGAGGTGGTGGGCTACTACACGATGATGCGCAAAAAGCGCATGGGCAAGACGCACCTGCAGATCTGCACGAACATCAGCTGCCTGCTGTGGGATGGCGACAAGCTGTGGGAGCGGGCCTGCCAGAAGCTGGGCATCGGGCATAACGAAGTGACGGCCGACGGCGCGATTTCGCTCGAGGAAGTGGAATGCATCGGGGCCTGCTCGTGGGCTCCGGCGATCCAGACCAACTACGACTTCCACCACAACGTGACGCCCGAGCAGTTGGACAAACTGATCGACGATTTGAGGAAAGCGTAAATGAACCCCAGCCTCCTCCACGACGCTCCGCACCCGGCCGAGACGATTGTTCTCGGCAAGCGGTTCCGCCTGCCCAACTCGCGCAGCATCGACACCTATCTGGCCAACGACGGCTACCAGGCATTTATGAAGGCGTCGAAGATGACGCCGGACGAAATCATCAACGAGGTGAAGACCTCGAACCTGCGCGGCCGCGGCGGGGCGGGCTTTCCGACGGGCATGAAGTGGAGCTTCGTGCCGAAGCAATCGCCGAAGCCGAAGTACATTGTGGTGAACGGTGACGAGTCAGAGCCGGGCACGTGCAAGGACCGGGTGCTGATTCAGTACGACCCGCACCAGTTGATTGAGGGCATTCTCATTGCGGGCATGTCGGTGGATGCCCATCGCGGCTGGATCTACATTCGCGGCGAATACCGCTACCTGATCGACATCATGGATAAAGCCATTTCCGAGGCGTATGCGCGCGGCTGGCTGGGCAAGAACATCCAGGGCACGGGTTTCGACTTTGAGCTTTCGACGCACACGGGCGCGGGGGCGTATGAGTGCGGCGAGGAGTCGGCGCTGCTGGAGTCGCTCGAAGGCAAGCGCGGTGTGCCGCGCATTCGTCCGCCGTTTCCGGCTGTGTCCGGGGCGTTTCAATGCCCGACGATTTTGAACAACGTGGAGACCTTCGCCGCCGTGCCGGGCATTTTGCAGATGGGCGGGCAGGCGTGGGCCGATTTGGGAATTCCCAAAGCGGGCGGCACGAAGCTGACCTGCTTGACGGGCCATGTGAACCGGCCCGGTGTGTATGAGTTGGCGCTCGGTTTCCCGGTTCGCCGCATGTTGGAAGAAGTGGGCGGCGGCATTCGCGGCGGCAAGAAGTTGAAGGCGATGATTCCGGGCGGCTCCTCGTGCCCCATCCTGACGGGTGAAGAGGCGTGGGAGCTGAACATGGACTACGACTCGATGGCCAAGGTGAAGACGATGCTTGGGTCGGGCGGCGTGGTGATCATGGACGAAGACACGGACATGGTGAAGGCGGCGCTGCGCATCATCCGGTTCTACCAGCATGAGAGCTGCGGCTGGTGCATTCCGTGCCGCGAGGGCACATTGTGGTTGAAGAAGCTGCTCACGCGGTTGGACGAGGGCGTGGGCACGGTGCAAGACATTGACCTGGTGGGCGACCTGGCGGACAACATGCTGGGCCGGACGTTTTGTCCGCTGGGCGACGCGGCGGCGATGCCGATGATGAGCATCGTGAGAAAGTTCCGGCACGAGTTCGAGGCGAAGCTGGCGCAGAAGTCGGTTTCGATGGCCGGGCTGCCGCAACTGGTTTCGATCAACGGCTAAAGGAAATCCATGGCGGACGTTACCTTTACAGTCAACGGAAAGAGCCTGCAGGCTCCAGCGGGCACGCTTCTCATCGATGCCTGCAAGCGCTCGGGCATTGAGATTCCGGCGTTTTGTTATTACGAAGGGCTGGCGCTGCAGGCGGCCTGCCGGATGTGCCTGGTGGAGGTGGAGAAGGCTCCGAAGCTGCTGGCCGGCTGCACGCTGCCGGTGGCCGAGGGGATGGTGGTTCACACGGAATCGCCGGCGGTGGTGAAGGCGCGCAAGACGACGCTGGAATTTCTGCTGACGAACCATCCGCTGGATTGCCCGGTGTGCGATAAGGGCGGCGAGTGTGAACTGCAGGACATGGTGTTCCGCTACGGCGCGGGCGAGAGCCGGTTCACCGAGATCAAGCATCACGTCGATGAGAAGCAGTGGTCGCCGGTGGTGTATTTCGATGCGCCGCGCTGCATCCTCTGCTACCGCTGCGTGCGCATCTGCGACGAGGGCCTGGGTGTGAAAGCGCTGGGCGTAACCAATCGCGGGGCGTATGCGGAGATCACGCCAAACAAGGGCGATCACCTGGAGTGCGACGAGTGCGGATCGTGCATCGACATCTGCCCGGTGGGCGCGTTGACGAGCGGTATCTACCGCTACCAGACGCGGCCGTGGGAGATGGAGCATGTGGGCACGATTTGCACGCACTGCTCCAACGGCTGCAAGACGACGCTGGGTGTGAAGAACGACCAGATCATTCGGGGCAACAACCGTGACCGTTCGGGCATCAACGGCGAGTTTCTGTGTGTGAAGGGGCGTTATGCGTTCGACTTCGTCGGGCATGCTGAACGGCTGCAGTCGCCGCTGATGCGCGTCGACGGCAAGCTGGTCGAGGTGAGCTGGTCAAAGGCGCTGGCGCATGTGGCGCAGAAGTTCAGCGAGATCAAAGCCGCCGGCGGGAAGTTCGGTGTGATTGGTTCCGAGCACACGACGAACGAAGAGAATTTCTACCTGCAGAAGTTTGCGCGGCAGGGCCTGGGAACGCCGCACATCGACCACCGGCGTTCGGGCGATGTGCCGGCGCTGCTCGATGCCGTCAGCGGCAAGTCGGGGGCCCTGGCGACGACGGCGGACCTGTACAACGCCAAGGCTGTGCTGATCATCGGCAGCGACCTGTCGCAGCAGCATCCGTTCCTGGCCTACCAAATCCGATCCGATGCGCGGCATCATCAGGCGAAGATTTTCACCGTGACCGAGGGGCCGGTGCGGGAAGACAAGGTGGCGGCGAAGAAGGTGCGTGCCGCCGCGGGCGAGCAGTTGGCCGCGGTGATGGGGTTGGCTGAGGATCTGAGGGCCGCCGGCGACCTGGTGGTCGTGTTCGGCGATTCGATCCAAGGCTCGGCCGTGGGCGAACTGGTGAGCTTCATCGATTCGCTGGGCGTGCCGGCAAAATATGTCTGCCTGGTGGATTACGCGAACTCACGCGGCGCACTCGATATGGGCCTGGCGCCGCACCTCGGCCCCGGCTATCATGCCGCGGCGCAGACGGGCATGAGCCTGAGTGAGATGCTCGCCGATGCGACGCTCGATGCGCTGTGGGTGGTGGGTTCGAACCCGCTGAAGAGTGCGAAACTGGCCTCGGAGAAGGCGTTCGTGGTGGTGCAGGAGTTGTTCCTGACCGAAACGGCGCAGCGTGCCGATGTGGTGTTGCCGGCGGCTTCGGCCTATGAGAAGTCAGGCACGGTGACCAACGTGTGCGGCGAGGCGCAGCGTCTGCGCAAGGCCGTAAGCGTGATGGGCGCCAAGGCGGACCTGGATATTTTCGGACTGCTGGCACGCGGCATGCGGCTGGATTTAGGCCAGGCGGCGCCGGACAAGGTATTTGAGGAGATTCGCACATCGGTTCACGGGTATAATGTTCCCTTGCCAGTCATCGCAACGGGAGGAGCGGCGATGACCGCTCCGGTGAATGGACGCCTACCCGCGGCCGCTCAGCCGCCAGCGATCCAGTCGGCCCGCGACAGCCTGTTTACCTCGGGTTCCCTTGGCCGATACTCGAAGGTTTTGAAAACCGTCCTGGAAGCTCCCGGCGGGCTCTACAAGCCATGAATGTTGATCTGATCTCGATCCTAGGCAACTTTTACGTTCTGACGCTCATTAAGCTGGGCCTGGTGGCCGGCGTGCTGCTGACGGCACTTGCGTATCTGCAGTGGATTGAGCGCAAGGTGATTGCGCACATCCAACTGCGAGTGGGGCCGACGCGGGTGGGTCCGCACGGGCTGCTGCAGCCGCTGGCGGATACGATCAAGCTGCTGACCAAGGAAGACCTGATGCCGTCGCACGTGAACAAATTCTTCTACGTGCTGGCGCCGATGGTTGCGGTGTTCTTCGCGCTGAGCGCGATTGCCGTGATTCCGTTCGGGCCGAAGATCAACGTGTTCGGCATCGAGACGTACATGCAGTTGAGCGATTTGAACATCGGCATCCTCTTCCTGCTGGCGCTTTCGGGCATGGGCGTGTACGGGATCGCGCTGGCCGGGTGGTCGTCAAACAACAAGTATTCGCTTATCGGCGGGTTGCGCTCGTCGGCGCAGATGATCAGCTATGAACTGCCGATGGCGCTGGCCATCGCTTCGCCGCTGCTGCTGGCCGGTTCGCTGTCGCTGCGTGAGATCGCCGAGTCGCAGGCGGGCTTCATGCTGGGCTTCATCCCGCGCTGGTCGATTTTCCAGATGCCCGCGCCACAGTTGATGGCCTTCGTGCTGTTCATGATCGCCGGGTTCGCCGAAACCAACCGCATACCGTTTGACCTGCCGGAAGCCGAAAACGAACTGGTGGCTGGATTTCACACCGAATACTCGTCGATGAAGTTCGCCAGCTTCTTCATGGCTGAGTACGCGAACATGGTGACCATCTGTTGCCTGGCCACGCTGCTGTTTCTCGGCGGCTGGTATCCGATCGTGCCCTCGCCGGTGGCCGACTACATTCCGACGCTGGTGCATTTGGCCGGCGGCGGCATGCTGATCTTCCACGGCCTGCAACCGGCGCGCAAATGGGACAAGTACACGATGCCGGTGTTCGGCGTGGCGTTCCTCGCCGTGGGGCTGTTGTTCCTGGTGCCGTTCCTGCAGCCGATTCTGCTGCCGTTGTTCTGGTTTATCTCCAAGGTGGGCATCCTGCTGTTCCTGTTTATTTGGGTGCGCGCCACGCTTCCCCGTTTCCGGTATGACCAGCTCATGCACTTCGCCTGGGCGTTCATGTTCCCGGTTTCGGTCGTTCACCTGTTCGTCACCGCCTTTCTGGTGGCTCTGCTGAAGTAACCATGGACGCCATACTCTTTTTCCTGTTTGCCGCCATCGCCGTGGTTTCGGCGATCAACGTGGTGGTGCAACGCCACCCGATTTCAAGCGCGCTCTCGCTGGTGGGCGTGATGGGATCGCTGGCCGTGCTCTATCTGCTGCTGGGGGCTGAGTTCATCGCCGCGGCGCAGATGATTGTGTATGCCGGCGCGATCATGGTGCTGTTCGTGTTCGTGATCATGCTGTTGAATGCGGGGGCGGAGAAGTCGCCGCGCAAGGGCTGGATTCTCACCGCCGTGGCGATGCCGCTGCTGGTGTTGTTCCTCGGCATGGTGAGCTACATCATCCAGCGCGGGTTCCCGAATGCACCGCTGGTGGTGTTCGGGCAGTTCACCGGCGGGAGTCCGAAAGACGTGGGTATGGCGCTGTTCACGCGCTATCTGCTGCCGTTTGAAATCACCTCAGTGCTGATCCTCATCGCCATCATTGGCGCCGTGGTGCTGGCGCGCAAGGAGATGGAATAAGCCATGCCTCCGATTCCCCTACCGACCGCGGTTCCGCTGACTTACTATCTGATTTTGAGCGCGATTCTGTTTGCGCTGGGCGTGGCGGGCTTCCTCTTTCGCAAGAGCCTGATCACGGTGTTCATGAGCATTGAGCTGATGCTGAATGCGGTGAACCTGACCTTTGTGACGTTCTCCTATCAGCACAAGCAGGTGGACGGCCACCTGTTCACGTTTTTCGTGATGGTGGTGGCGGCCGCGGAAGCCGCTGTTGGACTGGCCATTATCCTCACGGTGTTCAAGAACCGCGGCACGCTGGCCGTGGACGAAATCGACTCGCTGAAACTGTAAAATTCGATGCACCATCTCTGGCTCATCCCGTTCTTCCCGCTCGCCGGTTTCCTGGTGAACGGCATCTTTGGCAGGCGCTTTTCCAAGGGGCTTGTCAGCATGGTTGCCGTCGGCAGCGTGGCCCTCTCGTTTGCCTGGGCGCTGAAGTGTCTGCTGGCCCTGGCTCCGCTCGAAACTCCGCATGTGGAGCGCTACTTCATGTGGATTCAGTCGGGGTCGCTGGCGATTCCCTATGAGTTGTCGGTGGACCGGTTGACGGCGATCATGCTCATGGTGGTGACCGGCATCGGGTCGCTCATTCACATTTATGCTACAGGGTACATGCACGATGAAGACGGGTTTTACCGCTTCTTCGCGTATCTAAACCTGTTCATGTTCTTCATGCTGACGCTGGTGCTGGCGAACAACTACCTGTTGTTGTTTGTCGGCTGGGAAGGCGTGGGGTTGTGCAGCTACCTGCTGATCGGCTACTACTTCCTGAAGCACTCGGCCTCGACCGCCGGCAACAAGGCGTTCATCGTGAACCGCATCGGCGACTTCGGTTTCTCGCTGGCGATGTTCCTGATCTTCATCACGTTTGGTTCGCTCGATTTCCAGAAGGTGTTTGAAGCGGCCAAGGCCGTTCCGGTGGAAGTCAGCGCGGGAATGATGACAGCCATCTGCCTGTTGTTGCTGGTGGGCGCGGCGGGCAAGTCAGCGCAGATCCCGTTGTATGTCTGGCTGCCGGACGCGATGGAAGGCCCGACGCCGGTGTCGGCGCTGATCCACGCCGCGACGATGGTGACGGCTGGCGTCTACATGGTGGCGCGGTCGGCGGCGATCTTCACGAAGGCGCCGATTGCGATGGAGACGGTGGCCTGGGTGGGGCTGGCGACGGCGGTGATGGCGGCTACGATCGGCATGACGCAGTTCGACATCAAGAAGGTCTACGCCTACTCGACGGTTTCGCAGTTGGGCTACATGTTCCTGGCGCTGGGCGTGGGCGCGTTTTCGGCGGGCATCTGGCACGTGGTGACGCATGCGTTCTTCAAGGCCTTGCTCTTCCTCGGTGCGGGCAGCGTGATTCACGCGCTGCATCACGAGCAGGACATGCGGAACATGGGCGGGTTGCGGACGAAGATTCCGATCACATTCGCCGTGCTCGCCTGCGCCTGGATTGCAATTTCCGGCGTGCCGTTCACGTCGGGCTGGTATTCGAAGGAAGCGATTCTGGGCGCGGTGCACCATCACTCGCCGCTGATGTACTGGATTGGCGTGGCGACGGCGGCGGTGACGGCCTTCTATGTATCGCGGTCGATGTTCATGACCTTCTTCGGCGAGTATCGCGGGCATGCCCACCCGCACGAATCGCCGCCTGTGATGTGGGTGCCGCTGGCGGTGCTGGCGGTGTTGTCGCTGGCGGGCGGGTTTCTGTTCAACGTGCCGCACATTCTGGAGCCGCTGTTCCCGGTGGAGCACGGCGGGCACGACATCATGCTGGAGATTATCGGTTCAGCGGCCGGGTTGGTGGGCATCGGGTTGGCTTACGTGATGTATGTGGCGAGCCCGGGGCTGCCGGATTCGATTTCCTCGTCGCTGGGCGGCGTCTACCGGCTGGTCTACAACAAGTACTACGTGGATGAAGCCTACGACGCGACGGTGGTGCGGCCGCTGGTGAGTGGGTCGCGCACGGGGCTGTGGCAGTTTGGCGATGTGTGGCTGATTGACGGTGTGGTGAACGGGATGGGCGGCTTCGCGCGCTGGATTGGCGGAGGGGTTCGCACGCTGCAATCGGGCAGCATTCGCTCCTACGCCGCCTGGGTGGTGGCGGGGGCGGTGATCTTCATCATAGCGGCCGGGGCGATCGCCGGCTCGAACGGAGGCCTGCGGTGACGCTGCTCGACATCGTTCTCTTCCTGCCGCTTGTCGCGTTTATCGTGATTCTGGCCTTGCCGAAGACACTTTCGCGCACGCTGGCGCTGGCCACTTCGATGGGCATTTTCATCGTCTCGCTCGGCCTTTTGGCGCCGTTTCTCGGCAAGCCCACTTCGGCCGTTTCGTTTGAAACGAACCTGATCTGGATTCAGTCGCCGGCCATTCGCTATCACATCTCGCTCGACGGGCTGGGGCTGTGGCTGCTGCTGCTGTCGACAATGCTGACGCCGCTGTGCGTGTTGATCAGCTGGAACTACATTACAGACCGCGTGAAAGAGTATTACGCCTTCCTGCTATTGCTGGAGTTCGGCGTCATCGGCGTGTTCGTGTCGATGGACCTGTTCCTGTTCTACGTGTTCTGGGAAGTGACGCTGGTGCCGATGTACTTCCTGATCGGCATTTGGGGGCACGACCGGCGCATTTATGCGACCGTCAAGTTCTTCCTCTATACGATGGCCGGATCGGTGCTGATGCTGGCGGCGATCCTCTATCTCTACAGCCGCGCGGGCACGTTCGATTACCCGATGATTCTGCAGTTGCTCTCGAGCGGGCGGTTGCAGTTGACCGCAGCCGAGCAGTTGCCGCTGTTCCTGGCCTTCTTCATCGCCTTTGCGATCAAGGTGCCGCTCTTCCCGCTGCACACGTGGTTGCCGGACGCGCACGTGGAAGCGCCGACGGCTGGTTCAGTGATGCTGGCCTCGGTGATGCTGAAGATGGGCACCTACGGCATTGTGCGGTTCTGCCTGCCGATGTTCGGCAACGCGGCGCACCAATGCGCACCGGTGATCATCGCACTGGCGATCATCGGCATCATCTATGGCGCGCTGGTGGCGCTGGTTCAACCGAACATGAAGAAGCTGGTGGCGTATTCGTCGGTGAGCCACCTTGGCTTTGTCGTGCTGGGTATCTTTACGTTCACGCAGCAGGGGATGGACGGCGCTGTCTACCAGATGTTGAACCATGGCATCTCGACCGGCGCGCTCTTCATGCTGGTGGGCTTCCTCTATGAGCGGAATCACTCGCTGGAGATCAAATCCTATGGCGGCGTTGCCAACGTGGCCCCGGTGTTGAGCGTGATCTTCATGGTGACGACGCTGGCGAGCATCGGCCTGCCGGTGTTGAACAACTTCGTGGGCGAGTTTCTCGTGCTGCAGGGCGCGGCGATTGTGAGCTGGAAGTACGCCGCGTTGGCCGGGTTGGGCGTGATTTTTTCAGCTTGCTACATGCTGTGGCTCTACCAGCGCGCCTTCTTCGGCGAGGCGGGCGAGGGCGTGCGGCATCACATTACCGATATCAACAAGCGTGAACTGCTGGCGATTGCGCCGCTGGTGATTTTGATGGTGTGGATGGGGACGGGGACGTCGCTCTTCCTGAAGCCGATCACGGCGGTGAACGCGCAGATTCTCGAACAATCCAAGATCAACGTGGAATACCAGGTGAAGGCGCCGCCGGCGCCCAGCGCGGAACCCGCGCCCGCAACAACAGCCGCCGTGGTGGAGGTGGCCCGTGCTCGTTAACTTCACTCCTCCCTCGGCGAGCGAATACATCCGGGTGCTGCCGGAAATCCTGCTCACGGTGGGCGGGACGATTCTGATGATCGCCGAAGGGCTGGCCGGGGAGCGGCACCGCCGCGGTCTGGCTCCAATGGCGCTGGCCTTTTTGCTGCTGGCCCTTGGCGGCGCGGTGGTGGCGGGCATGGATCCCGGTCCGGCCTTCAACAACATGCTGACGGTCGACGGCTATGCCACATTCTTCCGGCTGCTGGTGTTGATCGTGGGCATCTTGAGCGTGCTCATTTCGGGCAGCTACCTGACGCGGGAGAACGCGGATTCAGCCGACTACTATGCGCTGATTCTGTTTTCGCTGTGCGGGCAGTCGATTCTCGCTTCGGCCAATGAGCTGATTATGGTGTTCATCGGGCTGGAGATCAGCTCGATTGCCACCTATGTGCTGGCGGGATTTTTGCGCAACGACAAACGCAACAACGAAGCGGCCATCAAGTATTTTCTATTGGGCTCGTTTGCCACGGCGTTTTTGCTGTACGGCGTGGGCTGGATCTACGGCGTGACGGGCACGACCAATTTGCAGGAGATCCACCGCTTCCTGACGAGTTCAGAGAGCGTCTATTCGCCGCTGCTGGTGAGCGCGTGCGCGGCGATGATGTTTGTCGGCTTCGCGTTCAAGGTGTCGGCGGCGCCGTTCCAGGGATGGGCGCCGGACGTCTACCAGGGCGCGCCGGCTCCGGTGAGCGCGTTTATGACGGCGGCGCCGAAAGCGGCTGCCTTTGCCGTGTTTCTGCGGGTCTACTCGATCGCCTTTAGCGGGCTGACCGAGCGCTGGCAGCCGATTCTGTGGGTTTCGGCCATGGCGACGATGGTGATCGGCAACTTTGCCGCGCTGCGGCAGGACAACATCAAGCGCATGCTGGCCTACTCTTCTGTCGCGCACGCGGGCTACGTGATGGTGGCCGTGGTGGCGCACTCGGAAGCGGGGGTTGCGGCGGCGATGTTTTACCTGGCCTCATACGCTTTCATGAACCTGGGCGCGTTCGCCATCGTGACGCACTATGTGGGCAAGGGCGAACGGTATGTCGGTATCGACGACATGGCGGGCTATGCGCGGCAGCAGCCGCTGATCGCCGCGCTGTTCACCTGGTTCCTGCTGTCGCTGATCGGCGTGCCGCTGACGGGCGGGTTCTTCGGCAAGTTCTATGTGTTCAAGTCGGCGATTGACTCGAACCTGATCTGGCTGACGGTGCTGGGGCTGTTGAACAGCGCGGTGGCCGCCTACTACTATCTACGGATTATCGTCGTGATGTACTTCCACGAGCCCACCAACGAGACAGGCGCGGCCGGGCCAGTGCCGGCGGGCGTGCGGCTGGCCTTGATCGGCTCGGCGATCGGCGTCTTTGTGCTTGGCGTGATGCCTTCGGCGGTGCTTGAGTTCGCCAACCGCAGCGCGATGCTGTCGCGATAGCGATGCCGTGGCCGCCGTCGGCTCCGCTGGTTCTCGTGCACGGGTGGTGCGGGACGCCGGCGATCTGGAAGCCGGTGGTGGAGGCGATCGGCGCGGGCGTGGATTTCGTCATTCCCCAATTGGCTCACGATGGGTCGCTGCCGGAGTTGCCGGAGCGGTGCATCCTGGTTGGCCACAGCATGGGGGGAACGCTGGCGCGGCGGTTGTTGCGGCATCAATCCGGGGCGGTGGCGGGCGCGGTGTTGATTGACGCTCACCTTCCGAAGCACCGGCCCGATCCGGCGCGGCGCGCGTCGTTCCTGCAGGCGTTTCGCGATGATTATGCGGCGGCGGCCAGCGCCTACATCGACACACTGATGGGTCCACGCACACCGGTGGCGATCAAGGCTGCGATGCTGGAGCGGTCGGCGGCGGAAGGGTTGAGGGCGTTGGAATCGTTGGACGACGCGGATGTCTGCGCGTGGCTGGGGACGGAAGAGGATCAGGTGAGTGTGCCGGTATGGGCGTTGTGGGCCTCACCGACACCAATGGCGCGGGTGGGGGAAGAGCACGAAGCGTGGATGCGGCGGTGGTGCGGGCGGTTGCGGTATGAGGTGTGGGAGGGGGAGAGTCACTTCCTGCACTTGGAGCAGCCGCGGCGCTTTGGGGAGGCGCTGCGCCAATGGATCGACGAATGCGGCCTTTAGCCGATGAGATCGATGGCGTGTTCGGTGAGCTCGTCACTGGTTTCGATGAGCTTCAGGTTTGCCTCATAGGAGTGGCGAGCTTCGAGCAAGGCCACCATCGAATCGCTCAAGCTGACCTCGTCGGCGGGCGCGGCAGGGGCCGCGGCAGCTTCGGAGGCGTCGCCCAAGTTGACCGATAAGGGCAGCCGGGAGAGTTCCTTAGCGGTTTTCTCCAGCTTCTGTTCGGCTCTCTTCAGACCATCCAGCCCGATTGGGGTCAGGTTCATCGACACTGATTCCTTGTGGGTCATATCGTCAGGGAACGGGGAAGTGTGAGGGGATTGCGCCAGGCTGGAGCGCGGTGGGGTCCGGCTGGGGTGGAGAGGGGACGTGCGCGGTGCGACACCTGAGGAGCCGCGCGCTACACTATTGGTTTATGAAGGCCTTATTCTCTCTCCGTGCCGTGTTGACTCCGGCGATTCTTGCACTCCTGCTGGCCGCCTGTGGCGGCGCACCGCCCGCGGCAAAGAAGAAAGAGGCCGAGAAGCCGCCCGAACCGGTGACTGGTTTGAAGGCGTTTTTCCTGATGTACAGCAGCGCGCGGACGTGGGCGGCCGATCTGACGCCGCTCAGTTGCACGAGCATGGGTC
This sequence comes from Acidobacteriota bacterium, assembly GCA_017304135.1. Taxonomy (GTDB): domain Bacteria; phylum Acidobacteriota; class Terriglobia; order Bryobacterales; family Bryobacteraceae; genus JAFLBB01. The sequence continues at coordinate 21,528 of JAFLBB010000076.1, forward strand.
TGAAGGAGGTTGCTTCGGGCGAAGGCAAGTATCCGGTGTGGACTTGCACGTTCGTTTCCGATACACGCAGGCAGTCGAAGACCTTTATGTATGCCGTGGTGAGCGCCGATGGCGGGATCAACAAGGGCATCTTCGGGCGGAACGAAGAGAACTACTCGGGGCCGCGCGGGAACACCGCGCCGTTTCCGATGCAGGCGCTGAAGAAAGACACCGACGAGGCTTACAAGACCGCGCTGGCGCACAAGGATGCCGTGGCCTATGTGGCGAAGAATCCCGATAAGCCGGTGTTCTTCCTGCTGGAAAAGACGAAAGAGTTGCAGAATCCGGCCTGGCGTGTGGTGTGGGGGACCAGCGTGTCGATGAGCAACTTCTCGATTTACATCGACGCTTCCACGGGCGACTACGTCAAGACGATGAGGTAAGGCTAGGCGCTGGGGCGGGCGGCGGTCGGGCTGATGGCTCGGGCTGAGCTGATGGCGGGATCAGGCGCGTTTGGTGCGCGGCTTGGCGGCTTTGGCGGGCTTGGGTTCGGACGGGCGATTCGGTGCGACTTCCGGCACGCGGAGGACGGGGACTAGTGTATTCACGGGCTCCGGGGCCAGGGGTTGGGCGCGCTGGGCCAGTTCGCGGTTGAGGGTGGAGATGAACTCCTCCATCTGGCGCTGCATGGTTTCCATGCGGGCGCGCATGTTGAGGATGATCTCGACGCCGGCGAGGTTGACGCCGAGGTCGCGTGTAAGCTTGAGGATGATCTCCAGCCGTTCCAGATCCTCGTCGGTGTAGAGGCGGGTGTTGCCGTCGCTGCGGGAAGGCTTGAGCAGGCCCTCGCGCTCATAAAGGCGGAGGGTTTGGGGGTGAATGCCATACTGCTCGGAGACGGCCGAGATCATGTAGGCTGCCTTGCTGCGCGATCGTTTCATCGTTCCCGCCTGTTCAAATTTTCGCCCACATTTCCGCGCGGGGATCCTCATCGTGCAGTTGAGCCAGTTCGCGCAGGATTTCGCGGGTCCGTTCATCCTGGGCCTTGGGGGCCTGGACGACGACCTCGATGATCTGGTCGCCCCGCTTATCCTTGCGGGCGTTGTTCACGCCGCGTTCGCGGAGGCGGAAGCGCTGGCCGTTTTGCGTGCCCTGGGGAATTTTGAGCAGGGCGCGGCCGTCGATGGTGGGCACTTCGATCTTCGTGCCGAGGGCGGCCTCCCAGACGGTGACCGGGATCTGGATCTTGATGTCGTCGCCCTCGCGTTCAAAGAACGGATGCGGCTCGACGCGGAGGGTGATGTAGAGGTCGCCGGAGGGAGCGCCGAGGGTGCCGGCGTTGCCTTTGCCGGCCACGCGCAGGCGGTCGCCGGAGTGGACGCCGGCGGGGATGCGCACGTCGACGGCCTCCTGGGAGGTGACGCGGCCGTCGCCATGGCAGTTGTGGCAGACGTTGCGCAGGCGGCCGGTGCCCTCGCAGCGGGGGCAGCTGAGATTGAACCGCATGGCGCCGGCCTGCTGGCTGACGGTGCCGCTGCCGTTGCAGCCCGGGCAGAGGATGTTGCCGCCTCCGGATTGCCCGCTGCCGCGGCAGGCGGCGCACTGTTCCTGGCGGGCGATGTTGAGCTTGACCTGGGTGCCCTTCATGCTGCGCCAGAAATCGATGCTGAGGGTGTATTCGAGGTCGGCGCCCTTTTCCGGCTCACGCTGGGTGCGGCGGTTGCCGCCGAAGAACTGGCTGAAGATGTCGCTGAACTTGGAGCCGCCCTCCTGGCCGAAGTCCTCCGGGCGGGGGCCGCGGCCCGGGTTGGCGTTGGTGAAGATGTCGGAGAAGTCGAAGCCGCCGAAGCCGAACCCGGCGCCGGGGCCCTGCGGACCACCCGCGCCGGGGAAGCCGCTTTCGGAGTAGAAACCGAACTGGTCGTACATCTGGCGCTTCTTGGCGTCGCTCAGCACGTCGTAGGCTTCCTGGACCTCTTTGAAGCGGTCCTCGGCCGCCTTGTCGCCGGGGTTGAGGTCGGGATGGTGCTTTCGCGCCAGACGGCGATAGGCCTTGCGGACCTCGTCCTCCGAGGCGCCGCGCTTCAACCCGAGCGTGTCATAGTATTCGTGTTTCGGTTTCATGGCACGAGCCGGAGGGTGATTGTGCCTCCCTCCGGCCCTCCCCTAGGAAGCGGTTCCCTTACTTCTTGTCGTCGACGTCGACGAACTCGGCGTCCACTACGTTGTCGGCCGGCTTGGCGCCGCCGCCGGG
>JAFLBB010000077.1 GCA_017304135.1 Acidobacteriota bacterium
CGCCGAGGTCATTCGTGATGAAGCGGACCTCCCGATCGGGGCGATCATCGAAGGTTGTGCCGAGTGGCAGGTCATGGCGTCGCTTTGCCGGGGACGGCAGCGAGTTCAACGGCGCGCTTGGCGGCGGCCACGGCGCGGGCTTCGGCTCCGTTGGGCGGCTCGGTGCGCGGTTTGGCGTTGGGATCGGCGCCGTTGACGAGGTCAAGCTGAAAGCCGGGGCGGTAGTCGCCGGCGGCGACCATGGCGATGCCCCACTGCGGCATGGGGGCGGCGGGGTCGAGCGCGGCCGCTTGCAGGAAGCTGCGTTCGGCTTCACGGGCCCAGAAGGAGTGCATCTGGGCCACGCCCTGGTTGAAGAACTTCTGGGCTTCGGGGCTGGAGGTGGTGATCTTGAAGTCGATGGGCCCCTGGCCGTCGAGGAGCCTGGCGGGAAGCGAAGGAGGGACGCTGCCCGGCGGCGGGGCGCAGTTGTCGGCCTTGGGTGTGGGCTGCGGGAACAGCACCGGGGCAAAGGCGAGCAGCAGGCTGGCTGAGAGTTTCATGCTGGGCTCCTGTAGGAGATGGTAACGGATTTAGGGGCGCTTTTTACCGGATGGCGCATCGACGCAGGGAGGGTGCTTGGGCGCGGGCGGGTCGACACCGCGATGAATCGCATCGAGCCTCTCCGTCTGGTCACGGCGATCAGGCACGCAGTTGGCCTCGAGCAGGCTTGGGGCGAGGAGGTTGCGGTTATAGGGCTCCATCGTCCAGCCGGCCGGTTGGGTCACGTCCTTGCTGGTGAGTTGCGTGCCAAAAACCTGGGGCTGGCCGAGCCGGTGCAAGTAGCGGTCGAGCGAAGCCGCCGCCAGCCAGCGGGCCTCGCCGTTGCCCATGCCGATGGCGGTGACGGCGAGCACATGGGCGAGGAGAATGTCGTCGTTGGTGTCGCCGTGCTGGAAGACCAGGGCGGCGCGCTCGTAGTCCAGTCCCGTTCTTACCTCACCCTTGTCGATGAGTTGGCGCACCCGTGCGCGGCGGGCGGCATCGCGCGGACCAACGGTTTTCCAATCGCTGGAGCCGAGGGGTGTTTCGCGGTCCTTCTGGTCGGCCTGGTAGATGCGCTTGAGTTCGCTGTTGTGTGTGCGGTCGTCGGCGGCGGTCAGGCCGATCGTGAACAGGAGCGGAATCAAGAGGGTGAGTCGTTGAGGGCGCATGGTGTGAGGAGCGTTGCTAGGCTTTCACGTAGAGCAGGACTGCTTCGGCGATGAGGGCGGGTTTGGGTTCGTTTTGTAACAAAAGTTCCTGGCGCCAGACGGCTTGCCAGCCGAGGGGGTGGTCGTCTAGGGAGGCGAGTGTAGCATGGAGGCGGACGCGGGAGCCGGCCTTGACGGGGGTGGGGTAGCGTAGCTTGTTGAGCCCGTAGTTGATCGTCATTTTGAGAGGGGCGTGAACGGCTACGCACTGGTGCATCAACATAGGCAGGAGCGAGAGGGTGAGGAAGCCGTGGGCGATGGTGGCGCCGAACGGGGACTCGGCGGCGGCGCGGGCGGGGTCGGTGTGGATCCACTGGTGATCCCCGGTGGCGGCGGCGAAGGCGTCGATGCGCTCCTGGGTGATTTCGAACCAATCGCCGACGGCGACTTCCCTGCCCTGGCAGGCGCGGAGTTCGTCGATGGTGGCGAACTCACGCATCGAACTTGCCGCTCCCTCCGGCCAGTGAGAGGAGCAGCGGGGCGGGTTGCCAGCCGAGGGCGCGGATGCGGTCGCAGATGGCGGGGAGGCCTTCGAGTTCGGCCCACTTCATGGGGCCGCCGCGCCAGGCGGGGAAGCCGTAGCCGTTGACATAGATGATGTCGATGTCGACGGCGCGCAGGGCGATGCCTTCGGCGAGGATCTTCGCGCCTTCGTTGACCAGCGAGAGCAGGGTGCGTTCGAGCACCTCTTCGCTCGAGATGGCGCGGCGGGTGATGCCTTGCTCGCGGGCGACGGTTTCGACGATGGCGGTGACCTCGGGGTCGGGCACGGGCTTGCGGTCAGGGCCGTAGAGATACCAGCCTTTGCCGGTCTTCTGGCCGTAGCGGCCGAGTTCGGCGAGGCGGTCGCCGGCTTTGGCGTAACGGACGCCGGGTTGTTCGAGATGCTGGAACTCCTGGCGGATGCGCCAGCCGACGTCAATGCCGGCGAGGTCGCCGACGGCGAGCGGGCCCATGGCCATGCCGAATTTAGAGAGCACTTCGTCAACGAAGGACGGCTCGGCGCCCTCCTCAACGAGAAAGACGGCCTGCGACATGTATTCGTGGAACATGCGGTTGCCGATGAAGCCGCGGCAGTTGCCGGCGAGCACGCCGACCTTCTTCAAGCGCTTGGCGAGGTCCATCGAGGTGGCGATGACGCTGTCGGAGGTCTCTTTGCCGCGCACGATTTCGAGCAGGCGCATGACGTGGGCGGGGGAGAAAAAGTGGTGGCCGATGACGTGCGAGGGACGCCGGGTGGCGGCGGCGATGGCGTCGATGTCGAGCGTGGAGGTGTTGGTGGCGAGGATGGCGGTGGGCTTGGCGATGGTGTCGAGATGAGCGAAGGTTCGTTTCTTCAGTTCGAGATTTTCGAAGACAGCTTCGATGAAGATGTCGGCTGTGGCGAAGCCTTCGTAGGTGAGCGTGGGTGAGAGCAGGGCGAGGCGCTTCGCACCTTCGGCGGCGCTGAGGCGGCCCTTTTCGACGGCGCTCGAGATGTTGCGGCGGATGCGTTCGACACCGGCGTCGAGGGCCTCCTGGCTGGCCTCTTGCAGCGCGACGGGTATGCCGGCGTTGAGGTAACAGGTGGCGATGCCGGAGCCCATGGTGCCGGCGCCGACGATGGCGGCCTGGGAGATGGGGGTGATGGCGGCGTCTTTGGCGAGGCCGGGGATCTTGGCGACGGTGCGTTCGCCGAAGAAGATGTGGATGAGGGCTTTGGATTGCGGGGAGAAGAGGCAGTCGTTGAAGAGGCCGGCTTCAAAGGCGCAGCCTTCGGCGAAGGTGAGGCTGGCGGCGGCTTCGACGGCGTCGATGGCGGCGAGCGGCGCGGTTTGGCCGCGGTACTTCTTTTCAACACGGGTGCGCAGGGAGAGCAGGCTTTCCTGGGCGAGTTTGTCCTGGCGGTCGCGGACCTTGGAGATGGGGCGCGCGGCGGCGTCGAGGGCGAAGTCGATGGCGCCGGAGCGAAGGTCGCCGGCGATGATGGCGTCGATGATGCCGGCCTGGTGGGCTTCGAGGGCGGAGATGGGGTCGCCGGAGGAGCAGAGTTCAGCGGCCCTGGTGACGCCGCAGAGGCGGGGGAGGCGCTGCGTGCCGGCGGCGCCGGGGATGATGCCGAGCTTCACTTCGGGCTGGCCCACTTGCGCCGAGGCGACGGCGACGCGGTAGTGACCGGACATGGCGACTTCAAGTCCGCCGCCGAGCGCGGTGCCGTGGATGGCCATGACGACGGGCTTGGGGCAATCCTCGATGCCTTCGAGAAAGCTGTAGAGGGCGAGGCGCGGCTTTTCGCCGGAAACGATTTTGCCGAACTCGCGGATGTCGGCTCCGGCGATGAAGGTGCGGCCTGCGCCGATGACGACGACGGCGCGGGCTTCGGGATCGGCGGCGGCGCGCTCAATGGCGGCTTGGATGCCTTCGGGCACGCCGGGCGAGAGGGCGTTCACGGGCGGGTTGTCGATGGTGACGACGGCGACACCACGGTCGAGTTCGTAGCGTACGAGTTCGGACATGAATGGCTCCTAGACCTGGCCGATGGGGGCAAGGGCGCGCGTTTCACCGGAGAGGCCTTCCGGCAGGGTGATGGCTTCGATGCCAAGGGCGCAGAATTCGGGGGATGGGCCGAGGCCCATGCGGCGCTGCAGCAGGCAGACGCCGGCGGTTTCAAGCGTCGACCAGCGGGCGCGGAAGTCGGCGTAGCTCATGCCATTGGGCTTGGAGAGCCAGACGGAGTGGCGCGCTTCGTCGATGGCGCAGCCGGGATAGGTGATGTCGTAGAGGCTGCCCGCCCCGGCGCCGGCCATGGCGGCGATGGCGTGATGGGGCGCTTCGCAGTCTCCGGTGACGGCGTGTTCGTTGATGAGGTCGAGGCGCGAGGAGTCGTCCATGACATACCAGTCGGTGTAGACGGGCTGGACGGCGCCGAACCAGGGCACAGGTTCCATGCGGAACGATTGGATGTCTGTCACGTCGCCCTGTTGCTTGAAGACGCTTTCGAAGGCGAGCAGGGCGCCTGCGTACTCATCGAGCGCGACACCCGCGCGCGGCTGATGCCAGAAGACGTAAACGAGCATGAGCTTCAGTGTATGCTAAGCCCGATGCTGGGCCAACAGATTGTGGCGGTGCGCGAGGGGCATGCCTTCGATGAGGGCGCGCTGCGGGCGTATCTACTGGGCCGGTTGGAGGGCGTGGAGGCGGGGTTGCGAGTGCGGCAGTTCGCGGGCGGACAGTCGAATCCAACGTTTTTGTTGGAGTGCGGCGAGCGGCGGTATGTGTTGCGGAAGAAGCCACCGGGGGATTTGTTGCCGTCGGCGCATGCGATTGAGCGGGAATACCGGGTGATGGCGGCGGTGGCCGGGCAGGGCTTGCCGGTGGCGCGGCCGATTCTGTTTTGCGATGACGCGGGCATCATTGGGACGGTGTTCTATGTGATGGAGTTTGTCGAGGGGCGTGTGTTTCGCGACCTGACGCTGCCGGGCGTGGAGCCGGCGGAGCGGGCGGCGCTGTTTGATGCGATGAATGCGACGATGGCGCGGCTGCACGGGCTTGATTACGAGGCGGCGGGGTTAGCCGGGTATGGGAAGCCGGGGAATTACTTTGCGCGGCAGATTACGAGGTGGTCAGCGCAGTATGTGGCTTCGACGCGGGAGCAGTTGCCGGCGATGGTGCGGTTGATGGAGTGGCTGCCGCAGAATATTCCGGCGGGAGACGAAACGGCGGTGGCGCATGGGGATTTCCGACTGGAAAATCTGATTTTCCATGCGACGGAGCCGCGCGTGGTGGCGATTCTCGATTGGGAGCTGTCAACGTTGGGGCATCCGCTGGCCGATGTGGCCTATAACTGCATGCCGTGGAACCTCGAGCATGGGCAGTATCACGGGTTGCGCGGGCTGGATCTGGAGGCGATGGGGATACCGGGTGAGCGCGCGTATGTGGCGGCGTATTGCGCGCGGACGAGGCGGGCGGCGATTGCGCACTGGGAGTTCTATATGGCGTTTTCGTTGTTCCGCATGGCGTCGATTGCGCAGGGCGTGTATGCGCGGAGCCTGGCGGGCAATGCGAGTTCGGAGAGCGCGGCGGGGTTTGCGGGGACGGCGGAGGTGTTGGCGGGGCGGGCGTGTGAGTTGATTGGCGGCATGGGGTGATGGGCGCGGCGTTCGGGGTTCGCAGACGGAGATCTGGTATGAGATACTTCCTTCCGATATGGGACAAGAATCACTTCGTGGCAAGTTCGCGCTGGTGACCGGCGCATCGCGTGGGATTGGACGGGGCATCGCCTTGCGGCTCGCCGAACGCGGCGCAACCGTGGCCGTGAACTACCTCAAGAACGAGGAAGCGGCGGCGCAAGTGGTGGCCAGGATCAAAGAGATGGGCGGGGAGGCGCTGGCGGTGCAGGCCGACGTTTCCAACGCGGAGATGCTGCGCGGCATGGTGGACCGGGTGCAGGCCAGCTTCGGCGCCTTGGACATTTTCGTGAACAACGCGCTAGGGGACCTGTTGGGATTTATGAGCCCGCCCGGCGCGGTGACGTTGGAGCAGTGGGACACGGCGTACCAGTGCCAGTCACGGGCGTTTCTGGTCGGCTGTCAATCCGTCGCGCCGATGTTGCGCGAGGGTGGCCGGGTGATCGCCATCAGCTATTGGCCGGGGAGCCAGTTGGGGGGCTTCCAGCCGTACATTGCGATGGGGGCAAACAAAGCCGCCGTGGAAGCGATGTGCCGCTACTTCGCGGTGGCGCTGGCCCCGCGCGGGATTACGGTGAATGCGATTTGCGCGGGGATCACCGACGACAGCATTGTGAATCAACTGCCGGAGCCGGCGCAGAACGCGATGCTGGACTGGCTGAAGTCCGGGTGGTGTCCGATGGGCAGGCCGACGACTCCGGCCGACATTGGCGGCGCAGTGGCGGCGTTGTGCAGTGCGGACGCCGGGTGGATTACGGGGCAGACCATCGTGGCCGATGGCGGGGCTTCGTTGATGAATCCGGAAGTGCCGCTGTTCTTTCAGAAGAGCTAGCCGCGATGTCACTGGAGAGCGCGGCGGGGTGTGCGGGCGCGGCATAGGATAATCGGCTCAGCATGACCTATCTGTTCGGGCCGTTCCGCTATGACGCGGCGCAGCGGTTGTTGTTTCGCGGCGACGAACTGGTGCCGTTGGGGCCGAAGACGATCGACCTGCTGCATGTGTTGGTGGAGCGGCAGGGGCGGGTGGTGGAGAAGGCCGAGTTGATGCAGTTGGTGTGGCCTGATGCGCGGGTGGAGGAGATCGGGCTGGCGCGCAATGTGTCGTTGTTGCGCAAGGCGCTGGGGGATGAGTCAGAGGAGCCGGTCTATATTGCTACGGTGCCGAAGCGCGGCTACCGGTTTGTGGCCGAGGTGAGGGTGGAGGGTGACGGGGCGGCTGAGCCTGAGGCGGCGAGGGATGCGGACCGGTCGATGCGGCGGCCAGGCGGCGTGTGGTTGTGGGCGGGGTTGGGCGCGTTGGTGGCCGGGCTGGGGTACTACCAGTTCTTCGTTCCGTCGCGGCTGGCCGAGGGCGCTGGCGGTGGGGCTTATGTGGCAGTAGCGCCATTGGCGTGTGAGTGCGATGGCGGGGAAGAGGCTCTGGCGGAGAGCTATGGCGATGCCCTGGTGACGGAGTTGGCGCGGCGGGGCGGGGTGAGCCTGGCGGGGCCGAGCACGGTGAAGAGGTACCGCTGGGCGCGGGTGTCGATGAGCGTGATGGGGCGGCTGCTGGGGCTGGATGCGCTGGTGGAGGGAGATCTCGAGCGGCGCGGCGGGGCGCGGCGGGTGAACCTGCGACTGGTGGATGTGCGCACGGGACGGGTGATCTGGGCGGAGCGGTTTGAGGGCGAGGCGGCGGAGGCAGGTGCGGTGGCGGGCGTTTTGCATGCGCGGCTCACGCTGCGCTCAGGGCGCTGAAACGGAAGGGGTTTCGCACTGTTGGAGGGTGGCCGAAGGGTTTCCGCAGGGATTCCGAAGCTCCTTCGGGCGGGCCTTGCGGGCACGATGGGGGCATGACGAACCTACATGAAACGACGTTGACGCTGGCCCTGACCGGCGGATGGATGGCGCGGGCGGTGGGGCTGCTTTGCATTCTGTTCGTGCTGGCATTTGTGATTGCCGAAGGGCCGCCGCCGTTGCAGCGCATGACGGGGCGGGAGGTGATGTTTGCCTTGGGGATGTTGGCGATGTTTGGCGGCCTGGCGGTGGCGTGGCGCTGGGAGGCGTGGGGCGGCGCGGTGGCGGTGGTGGCTTGGATCGCGCTGGCGGGGCAGTTGGGGGAGCATGCGCTGGACCCGCCGTTCCTGGTCCCGGTGGTGGCAGGCGCTCTGCACCTGTTGTGCGCCTGGAGACTGCGCGGGGGCGAGGTGGTGGGGGAGGCGGGCCGTTGGGGAGTGGTGAGCCGGGTGGGGTGGGTGCTGGTGGCTGTGTTTGTGGTCTTGTGTGCGAATGAGATGTTCGGACAACCGCCGTTGATGGCAGGGAGCCGGATTGCCCAGGAGGCCGTGGGCGAGTGGGAGGGGCAAGCCGGGCTGGCGCGATTGAGGCTGCGCATCGCGCCCGACGGCGGGGTGGTGGGGGCGCTGGGCGTGATTCCGATCGACGGCGCGCGGATGCAGGTAAACCGCAGTTGGTTTGGGCGGCTGATTCACTGGCGCAGCGACTATGTGATGCGGAGCAGCGAGGTGTCGCTGCATGTCGACCTGCGCGGGGGCGCACTGGAGGGCACGCTGACGCGGGGCGGGCACGGGCGGCAGATCAGCCTGCGCAGGCGGTAGGCGGCTAGTTGGAGCTTGGTTGCTGAATGGCTTCGCGGACGAGACGTGCGGTGTCGCCGGCGCTGGGGATGCGCACGACATCGAAGCCGGCGGCGCGGCCGGAGGCGAGGCCGGCTTCGGAGTCCTCGACAACGAGCGGACGTTGCACGCCTAGGCGCTGGGCGGCGAGCAGGTAAGGCTCGGGGTCGGGCTTGAGGCGCTTCACATCTTCGCCGAAGACGGTGACGCGGAAGAAGTCGCGCACGCCGGCGTATTCGAGGGGCGGTTCCACTTCGGCGCGGCCGCTGGAGCTGACCACGGCGAGGGCGACGGGGCCAAGCGGACCGCCGGCGAGTTCGGCGATGAGAGTGCGGGTGGCCTCGGACATGAGGACGCGCTCTTTCACGCGCTCGCGGAAGATCTGCTTCTTGTACGGGTAGAGATTCCAGATGGGATCAAAGAGATCCTGGCGGCCCTGGATGTCGCAGAGGGCCTGGATCATGTGTTTGTCGGAGACACCAATGCAGCGGGCGACGTAATCGTCCCACTGCAGCGAGAGGCCGAAGCGGGCCAGCACGTCGTTCCAGCACTCGTAGTGGAGTGGTTCGCTATCGACCAGCACACCGTCGAAGTCAAAGAGTACGGCGTCGTAACGCGCGCTCATTGGCCGATCCGCACCGACTGGATCATCTGGTCGAAGGCGCCGCGGGCGTTGTTGAGGTCGTTCTCAGGGGCGATGAAGACGAAGTAGGTCATGCCGCCCTGCATTTCGACGGTGACGAGCCAGTCGACCTCATTGCCGCCCCAGGGGGAAGGCGAGCTGAGCATGGTGAGGTAGGCGCGTTTGTTGTCGACGCGCTGCTCGCGCGGGTTGCCGGTGACGCGCATGCCCTGGTTGCCCTGCGACATTTGTTGGATGAGGGCCTGGGTGTCTTTGGCGAAGTCGCCGGACTGCGATTTGGCCTGGTTGATGACGACGCCGTAGCCGATGGCGGTCTGGCCGCCCTGCTGTTGGAAGAGCCCGGCGCGGGGGGCGATGGTGACGCTGGCGCTGTTCTGGCCGAAGACTTCCCAGTTGGAGGGGTACTGCATTTGGAGGCCCTGGGTCTGGAAATTCTTGAAGCCGTTTTGCGGGCGGGCCTGTTCGACGGTGCCGCCCTGGGCCGCGGCGGCGGTGGCGCCCTTGGGTTTCTCCATTTTCGGGAGCGCTTTGGCCACCTGCTGGACGCGCTTGAAGTCGCCGGTTTCGCCGCTGTACTGTTTGGCGCCCATGAGCTGAATCTCCTGCTGGATGCGCTTCTGGCGGTTGCCGGGATTGGGGTGGGACGACATCATGTTGGTGATCCAATTTCCCTTCCCCGATTCGGCTTCGAGCTTTTCGAAGAAACGGGCCATCTCGATGGGGTTGTAGCCGGCCTGGTGCATGATGCGGGAGCCGAGGATGTCGGCGTCGGTTTCGGCGTTGCGGGAAAACTTGAGCAGCAGCGAGTTGGCGCCGAGGCCGATGCCGAGCTGGGCCAGCATGCCGGTGAGTCCGCCCTTGCCGCCGAGCATCTGGCCGCCGAGCATGGCGGGGAGTTGTAGCAACTGCGCCTTGGAGGCCTGGTTGGTGCCGTGGCGGAGGGCGACGTGGGAGATCTCATGGGCCAGCACGCCGGCGAGTTGGGACTCATTGTCAGCGGCGAGGATGAGGCCGGTGTGGGTAAACGTCGGACCGCCGGGCAGGGCGAAGGCGTTGATGGAGGGGTCGTAGACGACCTTGAAGGAATAGGGATACTTGTCGGCCTCGGGGGCCTTGGCGAGCTTTTCGCCGACGGCGCGGATCCACTTGTTCAGTTCAGCGTTGTCGACCACGGGCATTTCGCGTTCGACCTGGGAAGCGTACTCGGCTCCCATCTGCACGTCCTGTTCCTTGGAGAAGAGGTTGAAGCCGGGTTTGACGTTTTTCTGTTTTGCCTGGCCAAAGGCCGCGGCGGCAATCAACAGTCCCAAGAGGATGAAACGCGTGATGCGAGTGTGTGTCATATGGAGGCTCTCCCCGAGTTCGATGCCCAATGTGCGCGGCGGGTTGCGGGCGGTTTCCGACCGTCTCCGCGGTGCGATCCCGCTCACCAGTTATAATAGCGGAATGTTACAGCCCACCGAGAAAATCTGGCACAACGGAAAGTTCATTGGATGGCACGAAGCGCAGCTTCATGTCCTTTCCCACGTCGTCAGCTATGGCAGCTCGGTCTTTGAGGGCATCCGGTGTTACGAGACGGCGCAGGGACCGGCGGTGTTCCGGCTGCGCGAGCATATGAAGCGGCTGATCGAATCGGCCAAGATCTATCGTATCGACAACATTGGATTCTCCGTGGACGAGCTGAGCGTAGCTGCGCTTGAGCTTGTCGCGGTCAACAAGCTCAAATCCTGCTACATCCGTCCCATCGTATTGCGGGGGTACGGCGAGATTGGCGTATTGGGTTGGAAAAACCCGATTGAGACGTACCTGGCTTGCTGGGAATGGGGCAAGTATTTGGGCGAGGAGGCTCTGGCGCAGGGGGTGGATGTCTGCATCTCCAGTTGGACGCGCTCGGCCCCGAATACGCTGCCCACGCTCTCCAAGGCCGGCGGCAATTACCTGAGCTCGCAGTTGATCCGCATGGAGGCGGCCGTGAACGGCTACTCCGAGGGGATCGCGCTCGATACCAGCGGACTGGTGAGCGAGGGCTCGGGCGAGAACATATTCGTGATCAAGGACGGCAAGATTTACACGCCGCCGTTGGCCGCGGCGGTGTTGGGCGGGATCACGCGGGCGACTGCGGCGACGCTGGCCAAGGAGCTTGGCTTCGAGGTTGTCGAGATGAACATCCCGCGCGAGATGCTGTACATTGCCGACGAGATCTTCTTCACGGGCACGGCTGCCGAGGTGACGCCGATCCGCAGCATTGACCGGATCCAAATTGGGGCCGGCCATCGCGGGCCGGTCACGGAGGCGATTCAGCACGAGTTCTTCGCCATCGTGAACGGGACCAAGCCGGACCGCCATGGCTGGTTGTCGCCGGTGCCGGTTTCGGCGGCGGTGAAGTAGAACCACTCCTGGACGAGAGAAGCGGTTGAAATGAAGAACGGGGCGCTCTTGCGGGCGCCCCGTTTGCTTTGGCTGGGTGGTTGCGGCTGAAGGTATTAGGAATTAGAAGAGGATCTTCAGGCCGTATTCCATCTGACGTCCGGTGACGCCGCCCAACTGGCGCAGCGACCGCCCGAAGGTGGAGCTGGTGACGCCGGTGTCGGGCATGGCGCGATTGAGCCGGTTGGTGAGGTTGTAGGCCGACATCTTGAGTTCCGTTTTCACGCGTTCGGTGATGCGGAAGTTCTTTGAGACGGTGGCGTTCACCTCCCAATAACTGGGCCCGGTGAGGCCGGGGTATTGCCAGGGATTGGTGCGCGGGGTGTAGGCGGGGTTCTGTTTGAACACCGAGGTGTCGAACCAGCGCTGGGGCGTGGCGTCGTCGAGGACCGGGTTGCCGGAGACCTGGAGGGCGCCGAAGCGGACGAATTGGCCGCTGTTGTAATACCAGGAACCGACCATTTGCCAGCCGCCGAGGATGCCGTCCACGACGGGATGGACGTCGGCCATGTGCTGGCGGCCCTTGCCGAAGGGGAGTTCGTAGGTGCTGGCCATGGAGATGCGGTGGCGCGGGTCGGCCTGGTCCTGATAGGCGAGCGTATCGGTGTAGCGTTCGATGTCGCTGAACCACTCATACTGTTTCTGATACTGGTAGACGTAGCCGGCCAGGAAGTTGTAGCCGCCGCGGAAGCCGCGCTGGGCACGGAGTTGGAGCGAATGGTAGCGTTCCTTGCGGCCGGGGGAGAAGGCTTGATAGAGGCCGCCGTATTGCGGATAGGGCTTCAGGAGCGAGTTCACCGAGACGGTGCGCTGGGTGCGCAGGGGGCCGGGGAACTTGGTGGAGTCGAGGTAGCCGAAGAAGGGGTTGGTGACCTGCTGGTCGACGGCGCCCTTGTACTGGTAGGCCAGGCGCGGGTCAGCGAGATCGAGATATTTAATGTAGGGCAGGTCGCGACCGAAGTTGGCGAAGTAGGTGACCTCACCCACGATCTGATTGGGGAGCTGGTGGGAGAAGGAAACGTTGAAGCGGTCATTCACGCCGCGCTGGAAGGCCTGTTGCATCCAGATGAGGTTGTCGCCGCCGAGACCGAGGTAACGGCCGAAGTCCTTGCCTTTGGGCGGGACCAGCGCATTGAGTCCGGCCGGGAAGGGATTGGACCAGCGGACCTGGGGCTTGCCTTCGAGCAGCGGCGAAGCGGCCTGGGTGACGTCGTAGCCGGGATACGGGGCTTCCAGGAAGTTGATGGCCTCGAAGCCGGAGTAGGGTGTTTCCGTGGTGAAGTTGAATTCCGTGGGGACGGTGAAGCGGGCCCAGCCAACGCGCAGCGACGAGCGGTCACTGAGCCGGATGGCGGCGCCGAGGCGCGGCATCAGCAGGAGTTTTTGCGGATCCCACATGCCGGGATGGCTCTTGTCGGTGAACACCCAGGAGCCGTTCCACTTGTAGGGCACCTGTGAGATGGCCGACACCTGGGCGGGGATGACGGGCGGATTGGCGGTCATCTCGGGAATGGCCTGGGTGAGGTCGTTGAAACGCGACATGCGGTAATCGGGATCGCGCCAGGCGGTCTCGTATTCGTAGCGAAGACCGATGTTGATGGTGACGCGGCGATTGAGCTTGAAGTCATCCTGGATGAACGTCGCATAGTAGTTGCTGCGCGGGCGCTTGATGGGCTTGGAGACAGCGACCGAGGCGGTGTCGAGGTGGCCCAGCAGGAAGGTGGCGTACTCATGGCCGTTGAGGCCGGTGTTGGGCGCCAGGAAGGTGTCGGCGGTGAGGGCCGGCTGGAAGGTGAACGAGTTGACACCGGTGACCAGGGTGTAGCCGCCGTTGCCACGGACGTCGGCGCCCATCTTGATGTAGTGGGAGCCGCGCTGTTGGGCCACCTTGCCGCTGAAGTCCCAGCCGTTGGGATGCTGGTTCCAATAGGTTCCAGGGCGGCCGAAGGCCGAGCCTCCGACCAGGAAGCGGGGGAAGTATTCGGCGAGCCCGGTTTGATAGGTGGAATACCAGGCGTTGCCGGGCCAGAGGTCTTCCAGCAGCTTGCTGCCGAGGTCGTACTGGGGCGAGGCGTAGTCGTCGACCAGCGAGTGGTAATCGCCGTGGAAGTTGACGACGGTGTTGGCGTTGACGGTCCAGACGGCATCGCCGGAGGTGGCGAAGGCATGGCGCGCGCTGGCGTCGCCGGGCACGAAGGTGAGGGATTGGTTGGGCGTCCAGTCCATGGTGTCGACCATGGTGTGGAGGCGGCTCACGCGGCCGTAGACGCGCCAGGCGTCGTTGATGGTGAAGTCGGTGCGGTTGGTGTAGTTGTAGTAGTCCGTGGTGCGGGTGGCGGCGGACTTAAAATTGTTGGCGCCGGTGATATTGTCGCCGGGGTTGTTGGGTCCCCACAACGTGGCCATGACCTTGGCCGAGAGCGGGTCAATGCGGCTGGTGGGAATGATGTTGCCGGCGAAGGGGGTGCGGGTGGCTTTGTTGGCGGCGGCGTCGAAGACCGTGGTTGTCGGGTCGTAAATGGGCTTCATGACGCCGGTGTTGCCGTAGGTCTGGGTGAAGTTGCCGTTGCGTTCGAGGTCAGTGGGCATGCGGCGGATCTGGGTGAGCGGATCGCGGGGGCGCCACTGTTCGAGGCTGAAGAAGTTAAAGAGCCGGTTCTTGAGGATGGGGTTGCCGAGCGTGCCGCCCCACATATTGTTCCGGGCGGCGACCTTGGTGTTGTTCGTACGGTCGGTGAGGGCGTTCAACACCGGGTTGCGTCCGAGGAAGAAGGCCGAGCCGTGCCATTCGTTGGTGCCGGATTTGAGCGTCATGCTGATGGTGCCGCCGGCGCTGTGGCCGGCTTCGGCATCGACGCTGTTCTGGACAACGTTTACCTCCTGCACGGCATCGGTGTTGGGCGTGTAGGTGGCCTTATGGCCGACACCGATGGGACTGCCGTCGACCATCAGGTCGTTCTTGAGCGTCGTGTTGCCGCCGAGTTCGACGCTGTTGGCGGCCCAGGAATGGTAGGGCATGACCTCGGTGCGGGTATTCACCACGGCCGGGTTGAGCAGGGAGAGCTTGAACGGGTTGCGGTCAAAGCGCGGAATCTCGTTGGCCATCTTGGTGTCGATGGTGAGAGTGACGTTGGTGGAGTTGAACTGCACCTCGACCGGACTTTCCGAAACGGTGATGCTCTCCTGTACCGTGCCGGGCTTAAGCGTCGGGTTGACGGTGACGTCGCCGCGGGACTGCACCTGGATGTTGGTCTGGAGGAATTTGCCAAAACCGGAAACCTCGACAGAGAGGGTGTAGGGACCGGGGTTGACATAGTCGAACAGGTAGAGGCCGGTCTCGTTGGTTTGACGGGTGACACGGATGCCGGTGTCGGTGTTGGTGAGAACGACCGTGGCGGCGGGAACGGCGGCTTGTGAGGTATCGGTGACGATGCCCTGGACCCTACCGCGATAGTCCTGCGCGTTGAGGATCACCGTGAAGATGAGCAGGCAGAGAAGTAGGAGCTTGCACTTGGATCCCATACTGTACTCCCTTGTGAAATTAAAGACGAATTGGTATGTGAACGACGACGATAATGCGTGCGGCGACACAAATAGACCCCAGGGTGGCCACACAGCGGGCAACCCCTGCATCACCGTACTGCTGGTAAGGGGACCGGACAAGTGAATTCACGGGAACCGGGCAATTTATACGGTGAATTCACGGTGGGAAATGAAGGCCAACAAGGGGAGATTTCCGCGTCGGCGCGTGTTAGACTTGGCCTGCCTGGAGCCATGGCCGCTCATAAGTTGATTCTGCCCCCGCCCGAATTCAGCGATGACCCGCGCTGGGCCCTGGTCCAACGGATTGCCGCCAGCCGCCACTTCGCCAAAGCCACGCAGCTCCACGATTTTCTCCTCTACATCACGGCGCGGAGCCTGGAAGGGCGTGAGGATGAGGTCCATGAGTTCAACATCGGGTGCGCGGTGTTGGGCCGGGACGAGGGCTTTCTGCCGTCGGAGGACAACATCGTGCGGGTGCAGGCGCGGCACCTGCGCAAGAAGGTGGAGGACTATTTCAGCAATGAGGGGCAAGGCGAGCCCTTGTTGCTGACGATTCCGAAGGGCGGCTATGTTCCGCGCTTCGAACCGCGGGTGGTGACGGCGAGGGGGGAGGAGCAGGAACACAAGGCTGGGCAGCAGATGGCCGCTGGGATGGAGGCCGTTCATCCTTGGCGATGGGCGCTGGCGGGGCTGGCCGTGGGGCTGCTGATTGCCGCCTGCGTGGGGCTGGTGGTGTGGGCAAGGCCGATCAAGCCGGCCAATCCGTTTCTTTCCGTGCTGTTTCGGGAGGGGCAGGAAACCAATATCGTGGTGGCCGATAGCTGCCTGGTGGCGATTCAGGATCTGCTGAAGACCGACATCACGCTGGACGAGTACACGGCGCCGGAGTTTCACGAGAACATGCTCGCCCGCGCGCCGGACCCGTCGATGAAGGCCGTGGTGCAGAAGCTGTTCAGCCGGCAATACACCAGCCTGGGGGATCTGAATATCGCGTCGCGGCTGTGGCGCGAGGCGGGCGGCTACCCAGGGGCGGCGCGGCTGCGCTTTGCGCGGCACGTGGGGTTACGGGAGTTCAAGACGAGCAACTTCATTCTACTCGGCAGCCGGCGCGGGATTCCCTGGGACGGGTTGTTTGAGACGAAGTTGCACTTCAAGCCGATTTGGGACGCCGAACGCGGGCGGTTCTTCTTCCGCAGGCAATCCGCGCGCGCGGGGGAACCGGCCGAGTATGAGACCGATGGCAGGAAGCAGGAGACCTTCGCCACGATCGTGCTGATGCCGAACCTGGATCGGAGCGGGTATGTGTTGCGGCTGACAGGGTTGACGATGGAGGGCACGGAAGCGATGGGGGAACTGGTGCTGCGCTCCGATGCCGATCCGCGGCTGCTGGGGGTATTGGAAAAGGCGCGCACGGGTCAAGGGGAGTTTTTGGAAGTGCTGGTGCGGGTGTCGTCGGTGGGGGGAGCGGGGACGGCGCCTCAGATTCTGGCGGTGATGACCGGGCCGGCTTCATAGGACACGCTTGCTGGGGCTGGTCGCACGGGGAGCGGTTGGGTAGGATGAAGAGGATGCGCAACGTAGGCGCAAACCAGACGGCCACCTCCCCCGAGATATTCCGTCTGGCTCACGCCCACGCTGAACATGACAGTTGTACCAGGAGGGCGCGCCGCGCGCCAGAGCGAAGATGGGCGGCGCGGTGGCTTTTCATCAGGAAAATACGCACGCGGAATCATGGGCTTAGAGCCAGGGGCGTGTGCAGAAGTTGTGGATAAAACAAAATGACCCAAACATGTTCCGGCATTGACGCCCTCACGGGGCAGGCCGTGGAGCTTCATTTCGATTCGCAGATCACACTGGCTGAGCCGGTGTTGGAAGGCAAGGCGCCGAAACGGTATGTGGCGCCGGGTTTCATCGACATTCAGGTGAACGGATATGCGGGAGTGGATTACTGTTCGCCCCATGCGCCGCATGAGGAGATCGCGCGCAGTGTGCGGGTGCAGTTTGGCTGCGGGACGACGCGGCTGTTTCCAACGATCATCACGGGTTCGAAGGATCACATGGCGGGGGCGGTGGCCAACCTCACCAAGGCGCGGGCGGCGCTGGGTGTGGAAGGGCGGGCGATGGAGGGGTTGCACATCGAGGGTCCGCACATTTCGGCGGAGGATGGCCCGCGCGGGGCGCACCCGGCGTTTGCGGTGCGCGCGCCGGATACCGAGGAGTTTGACCGCTGGTGGGATGTGAGCCAGGGCTGGATCAAGCTGGTGACGATTTCGCCGGAATGGCCTGGGGCGGCGGCCTACACCGAGCATGTGGTGGGGCGGGGCGTGGTGGTTTCGATCGGGCATACCAAGGCCACGCGCGAGCAGATTCGCGAGGTGGTGGGGGCGGGGGCGACGATGTCGACGCACCTCGGCAATGGGGCGCACGCGGTGATGGCGCGGCACCCGAACTACATCTGGGAGCAGTTGGCCGATGACCGGTTGACGGCGAGCTTCATTGTGGATGGGATTCACCTGCCGCAGAGTTTTCTCACCGTGGCGCTGCGGGCAAAGGGGCTGGAGCGGAGCGTGTTGATTACCGACGCGGTGATGCCGGCGGGGTGCGAGCCGGGGCGCTACAAGCTGGGCGAGGTGGAGGTGGACCTGCACGAGGGCAACCGCGTAACGGTGGCCGGGACGCAGCGGCTGGCGGGTTCGGCGTTGCGCATGGACGACGGCGTGAACAAGCTGATGCAGATGGCGGGCTTGTCGCTGCGGGATGCGGTCACGATGGCGACGCGGAACCCGGCGCGGGCGGGAAGGGTTGCGTCGCGGCTGCGCGGGTTGGAGAAAGGCGAACGGGCCGACATCGTGGAATTTGATTTCGACGAAGCGGCCCGTGCGATTGCCGTGCGGCGTGTGTGGGTGGGCGGAGAGCTGGTGTTCGGCGCCTAGTGCAGGGGACGCTGGCTAGGCGAGCGACTTCACGGCGCTCATCACGTTGTCGTAGTTGGGATGCTCGGACATCTCTTTCACATACTCGACGTGCTTGATGGTGTTGTCTTTATCGAGGACAAAGATGGCGCGGGAGTGGATGCGCAGTTCCTTGATGAGGGTGCCGAAGGCCTGGCCGAAACTGCCTTCGCGGTGGTCGGAGACCATCTTCACTTTGTCGATGCCGAAGGCTCCGCACCAGCGCTTTTGGGCGAAGGGGAGGTCCATCGAGAAGGTGTAGATTTCGACGCCGGGCATGTTGGCGGCTTCTTCGTTGAAGCGCTTGGTTTGGGCGTCGCAAACGGGGGTATCGAGCGAGGGGACGACGCTGAACACGCGCACGCCGCTGCCGGTGGCGGCAAGCGTAACGGGCTTCAGCGAGCCGTCGAGGGCTTCGAATTCAGGGGCTTTGTCACCCACCTTCAGCTCAGGGCCGATGAGGGTGAAGGGATTGCCGCGCAGGGTCATTGCTCCGGGACGTTCCATGTGTGCTGTTTCTCCTTGTGGTTGAACCATCACGATTGTAGCAACGCGTCGAGGGCGGCCAAGGTGGTGACGGGGGCCTGGCAGGCGAAGTTTTCGCAGACGTAGGCGGCGGTTTGGCCTTCGAGGAGGGGCATCGCGGCGATCTCTTCGTGCCAGCGGGAAAGGGCCGTGCGTTCGGCTTCGTCGCGCGCGGCAAGCAGGGTGACGCCGGGGAGGAAGCGGAGGTCGGCGGCGCCTCGGAGGAGATCGGCGGCGGGTCCGGTGAAGACAATCTGGCGCGGCTTGGCGCGGGAGATCATGTGGGCGCACACCATGAGGGGCGCGACAACGGGCTGCGAGTTGAGGCGCGAGGCGAAGGCATCGAGGCCGCGCTGGGCGGAGCGCTGGAAGGCTTCGTTGCCGGTGATGGCGGCCAGGCGCAGCAGGGCGTTGACGGCGAGCGAGTTGCCGGAGGGTTCGGCGCCGTCGTAATCCTCTTTCAGGCGAAGAATGAGGCTCTCATCGCCTTCGGCGCTGCTGAAGAAGCCGCCGCCTTCGCGATCTTCAAAGCGGGCGCGCATGACGTCGGCCATTTTGCCGGCGGCTTCGATGTAGCGCAGGTCGAAGGTGGCTTCGTAGAGATCAACGAGGGCGCTGGCGAAGCCGGCGTAGTCGTCGAGGAAGCCGTCGATGGCGGCCTCGCCGGCGCGGTAGCGGCGCAGCAAGCGGCCCGAGGAGGCATCCCACATATTGGCGAGGATGAACTCTGCGGCGGCGACGGCGGCATCGCGATAGCGGGGCTCATTGAGGGCGCGGCCGGCAAGAGCGAGGGCGCTGATCATGAGGCCGTTCCAACTGGTGAGGATCTTGTCGTCGAGATGGGGGCGGACGCGGGTGGCGCGGGCGGCCATGAGCTTGGCGCGGGCGTCGTCGAGCAGCGCGCTGGTGGCTTCGGGGGTGAGTTGGAAGCGCTCGGCGGTCTCTTCGAGGGTGTGAGCCTGGAAGAGGATATTGCGGCCGGTGAACTCGTTTTGCGGATCGTTGCGCACGTTGCCGCCGGCTTCGACGCCATAGCGATAGGCAAACGCCTCGGCGGCGTCGCCGAGCAGCGCACGCAGTTCCGCATCGGACCAGATGTAGAACGCGCCTTCGCCTTTCTCATGCGGATCGGCGGGGTCGATGACGCTGTCGGCGTCTTCAGCGGAGTAGAACGCGCCGCCGGGGTCGCGCATGTCGCGCAGGACGTATTCGATGACGTCGCGGGCGATGGCGGCGTACTGCTCGTCGGCGGTGATCTGGTAGGCCTCGATGAGGGCGGAGACGAGCTGGCCCTGATCGTAGAGCATCTTCTCAAAGTGGGGGACGAACCAGCGCTCGTCGACCGAGTAGCGGTGGAAGCCGCCGCCCATCTGGTCATACATGCCGCCCTTGGCCATTTCGCGTAGCGTGTGGAGAGCCATTTCGCGGGCCTCGCCGTTAGCGGTGAGGGCGAAGAAGCGGAAGAGGAAGGCGAGGCTGACCGGGCGCGGGAATTTGGGCGCACCGCCAAAACCGCCGAGCTGCGAATCGTACCCGCGGCGGAGGTGGAAGAAGAGACTCTCGGCGACGCTATCGTCGACGCGCGAGCTGGGCGTGGCGGCGATGGCGGCGTGTTGGGTGAGTTGCTGGAAGACTTCGGCGGAGGAGGTGTTGATCTTGGCGCGGTCGGCCTGCCACACCTGGGCGATGTATTCGAGCATCTGTTTGAAGCCGGGGCGGCCGTAGCGGGCGTCGGGCGGGAAGTAGGTGCCGCCGAAGAAGGGGCGGAGGTCAGGGGTAAGCCAGACGGACATCGGCCAGCCGCCGGAGCCTGTGGTGGCCTGGACGAACATCATGTAGATGCGGTCAACATCAGGGCGCTCTTCGCGATCGACCTTGACGGGCACGAAGAGGCGGTTGAGGACCTCGGCGGTTTCGGCGCTCTCAAACGACTCGCGCTCCATGACGTGGCACCAGTGGCATGTGGAATAGCCGATAGAGAGGAAGATGGGTTTATCTTCGGCGCGCGCTTTGGCGAAGGCCTCTTCGCCCCAGGGGTACCAATCGACGGGGTTGTGGGCGTGTTGGAGCAGATAGGGAGACTTCTCCTGTGCGAGACGGTTGGTATGCATGGGAACTTTCAGGGTAACAGGCAGGGGTGGAGTGGCAGGCGCGCGTTTGGCGTCGCGGCGTGGCATCCTGAAGCCATGAGTCCCACCCAGCAGGCCGTGCTCGACGGCCTATTCGATTTTCTACGCATCCCCAGCGTTTCAACCGATCCGGAGCACAAGTCCGACGTAGTGCGCGCGGCGAATTTTGCCGCCGACGCATTGCGGCGGGCGGGCATGGAAGAGGTCCGTCTCATTGAGAAAGAAGGGCGGCATCCGCTGGTTTCAGCGGAATGGCTGCATGCGCCGGGCAAGCCGACGCTGCTGTTCTACGGCCACTACGATGTGCAGCCGGCCGAGCCGTTGAACGAGTGGCTGTCGCCGCCGTTTGAACCGACGGTGCGCAATGACAATGTCTACGCGCGCGGCGCGGTGGACGACAAAGGGCAGGTGTGGATCCAGATTCAGGCGCTGACGCAGTTGATGGCCGAGACGGGCAAACTGCCGATCAACGTGCGAGTGTTGCTGGAAGGCGAAGAAGAGGTGGGCGGCGAGTTCATTGAGCAGTACGTCGCCTCGAAGCCGGCGCATCTGAAGGCCGACGCGGCGCTGGTGTGCGATACGGAGATGTTCGCGGCGGGGTTGCCGACGATCTGCACGGGGCTGCGCGGCATGGTGTACGGCGAACTGCATGTGGAGGGCGCGAAGACCGACCTGCATTCGGGCATCTATGGGGGCGCGGCGCCGAATCCGTTGATGGCGATTGCGGAGATTCTGACGAAGCTGAAGGACGCCGAGGGGAGGATTCTGATTCCGGGGTTCTATGACAAGGTGCGGCCGCCGTCACCGGAGGAGCGGGCGGCGTGGGCGCGGTTGCCGTTCAACGAGGAGGAGTATCGCGAGAAGGAAGTCGGGTCGGTGGCGCTGACGGGCGAGCCGAATTTGCATGTCTTTGAGCGGACCTGGGCGCGGCCGACGCTCGAGGTGCACGGGATTCGCGGCGGGTTTGTGGGCGAAGGCGCGAAGACGGTGATTCCGGCGCGCGCGGTGGCGAAGGTGAGCGCGCGGCTGGTGGCCGATCAGGATCCTGTTGAGGCACTGGCGCAGATACAGGCGGCTGTGAAAGCAGCGACGCCGAAGGGTGTGAAGGCGGAGTTCAAGTTCCTGCATGGCGCGGCGCCGTCGCTGACTGATCCGTCGAGCCCGTTCATTCGCAAAGCGGCGGCGGCGATGGATGAGTTGTTTGAGAACAAGACGGTGTACATCCGGTCAGGCGGTTCGATCCCGATTGTGGGGTTGTTCCAGAAGCACCTCGGGATGCCGAGCGTGCTGATGGGGTTTGGGTTGCCGGATGATAATTTGCATGCGCCGAATGAGAAGTTTCATATCCCGAACTTGTTTAGCGGGATTGAGAGTGTGAAGCATTATTTGACTAAGTTGGGGGAGTAAGAGCGCTCCCTCACGCGGGTGCGTAACAAGTGGGGACAGGCAGCCTTTTTCGCGGGTTGGTTTGGTGAGAGTGACGGGATTGGTGCGGCGAAAAGGGTGCCAGTCCCCTGCGAGGTGGTTACGCCTTCAATTTCCACCGCACCTGACGCAACACGGATAGCGGTCCTTCAGGCAATTTCGCCGGGACCGAACCGGAGAGGGTGTGTTCGTACCAGACCGTCAGCATGTCGCCGGGGGCGAGTTCGACCGTCGAGGGATAGCCGATGTCGCCGTGGCCGTCGTCGGAGAGGATGATGGGCTCGGACCAGGTGCGGCCATTGTCGGCGCTGAGGCGGGCGTGGTTGCCGCGGGGGTCGCGGCGGTAGCCGTAGGTCATAAGCAGGCGGTTGTCGCTGAGGCGGAGGAGGTGGGAGGGGAGTCCCCAGACGCCGATGGGGTGGACGGTGGTCCAGGTGCGGCCGCCGTCGGTGGATTCCGATTGCAGGGTTTCGCGCTCGTTTTCCTTGTTATGGTTGCGGACGTGGGCGATCAGGTGGCCGTTGGCGGCTTCCACTAAATGGAGTTCGTGGAATTGGCTGGTGTCGTCGTTGGGGCGGCCCGGGATGGGGCCGAGCCAGTTCCAGGTGAGGCCGTCGTCTTTCGATTCCCAGACGCCGACGCGGCGGCGGCCGTTGGTTTCGGGGTATTCGACGCCGGCGTAAAGGAGGCGGCCGGAGGGGGTGACGATGGGACCGTGGGGCGCCATGCAGGGCGTGCGGTAGGGGGTGGTCCAGGTGTGGCCGTTGTCGGTGGAGCGGAGCATCCAGGAGCCGAGGAGGCTTTGGCGCTGCTCGGCGGTGGTGGAGCGGAGGACGGAGTTCCAGCGCTCGAGGCGTTCGGGCGCCCAGCCTTTGGCCTCGGCGAGGGGTTTGTAGAAGGCGAGCGAGGTGAAGGTGGTGACGAGGAGGGCGCCGCGCGGGGTTTCGATGATGCCGGCGTCGCGGTCGTCGATCGGCGTATCCATGATGACCTGCGGCCAGCTCCAGGTTTTGCCCTGGTCGAAGCTGCGGATGATTTCGACGCGGCCGAAGGGGCAGACGTGGGCTTCACGGCCTCCGGAGTAGGCGACGATCAGTTCGCCGCTTTTGCGCTTCGCCATGGTGGCCCAGGCGTGGTAGTAGCGGGGCTGGCGGGTGATGACGGCGACGGGGCCGATATTGGCGGCGGGTCGCAA
>JAFLBB010000078.1 GCA_017304135.1 Acidobacteriota bacterium
TGGCGGTGGCCGGCCAGCCGCGGCCAGCCGCGCGCCGAGGCCCAGCGTCCGTTGCCGTCCATGATGATGGCCACATGCATGCGTTCGGTCATGGGATCATTTTACGCAAAATACTTTGCTGTGTAAAGTAGAGACTTTCCCTTAGGGATGGGACCTCGCGGCGCAATGGGCTGGTGCGCTGGACCTAGTCGAAATTGTGAGCTTCGGTCTATGGGGAGTGGTGCTGTGAGCAGGTAGAGTAGAGGCAGAGGCAAGAGATCACCGGCGCGGCACAGGCCCCGGGGGTTGGCGCCTCACGAAGTATTGGCGGTTTTTCCATAGACTCAGCTCATGTTTCCGAATGCGAACGGGCGGCCCTGACCAGGCCGCCCTCTTTTTTTCGGTTGTGAGTGAGTCGCCGCGATCGCCTAGCGGTGGTATTCCAGGCGGATGTCGCCGTTGACGGTGCGCATGCGGATCTCCGGCTGGCAAGCCGGGGCCAGGGTGGCGGCCGCCGCGTTACCGACCTGGGCCACCAGGTGCTGCGCGCTTTCCTCAATGGTCTCCGTGGACGGCACGGCG
Source organism: Acidobacteriota bacterium (assembly GCA_017304135.1). GTDB lineage: Bacteria > Acidobacteriota > Terriglobia > Bryobacterales > Bryobacteraceae > JAFLBB01. The sequence continues at coordinate 562 of JAFLBB010000078.1, forward strand.
ATGGCGATGCCCCCATTCACCGTATTGGCAAACAGCCGCGCCGGATCGAGCGAGGCTAGCGTCACCGTCAGATTCCCATTCACCGTCTGCAACTGGCTTTCCTGCTGCGCGCCGGGCTGCATCACGGCGTGGATGGAGCCGTTCACCGACGTCGCATGGGAGGGGCCGGCGCCGTCGATTTCGATATTGCCGTTCACCGTGTGGGCTTCCACACCGCCGGTGACGCGGTGCGCCTGCACCTTGCCATTGGCCGTGCGGCCGACAAAGCGGACACCCTTGGGCACGCGGACGAGGAAGTCGACCTTCACATCGCTGCCGCCCGGCTGCGCGTCACCCGCCGCCGGATGGGAGGCGCAGGCGGCGTCGTTGTCGGCCTGCTGGGGTGCGTTCCTCGCGCCAGGGTAGACGGCGCAAATGGTGGCCCCCTGGTCGTGCTCCACGACGGTCATCTTGACCTCGGCCGGATCATCGAAGCTGCCCGATTTACGGGCCACCACCTCAACGTCCGTGCCCTCGGACTCCTCGACCAGCAGGTCGCCGTTGACGCCCTTGATCTCGATGGAGAGCCCGGCGCTGATGCGCGCCTCATAGCGGAACACGTAAGGAGTCTCATCAATCCGCACGGCAAATGCCGGCGTGAGCAGACCCAGAATCAGGAAGAGCAGCCCGATGTGCCGCGCCAGGGAACGATCACACATACCTCGACCTCCTTCGGCTCTGCCGGCACATGAACCCAGTCCATCCATCCAAAGAACAAACGCTACAACCTACCGAACCCTTTCCCCAAAGTGCACGGCATTCGATCATGATACAGCAAACATCCGGCAAAAACACGGGTCAGATCACCTGCGGCGGCAGCCGTTTCAGAACGCGGCGGAACGGTGGGGGCAGGTGGCTCTCCACCTCCTGGTAGCCCTCCTCGACGCGCGACTTGAGCGATTCCGGCGCCATGTCCGCAATCGTGAGCGCGGCGCCGACGGCGTAGGGAGCCGTGGCGGACGCCATCACCTGCTGCCGCACCGGTTTCGGCGCGAAGGCCAGCAGGGCGAGCACGGAGAGCACGCAGCACAACACTCCGTTGGCCACCCCGAAGCCGCCCCCGAGCGCGTGGTCGACCCAACTCGAACCGGTCAGTTTGCACCATTTGCCGAGGAGCTTGGCGGCGACGGCCGAGGCCGCCACTATCAGCGCGAATGTAATCCAGAATCCCCACATGCTGTCAGGCCACAGCCAAACGGCGCCGGCGAATGCGAAGCCTGTGGCCAGCAGGCCGAAGCCCGACTTGGAGAGGCCCTTCCAGGCGCCAGCGCCGGCACACATGGCAAGGAATCCCAGCGCGGCCAGATCAAACCAGTTCACAACCCACCTCCAGTGCGCAATACGAACGCCGGGGCAGGGAAGTTCCCGCAATCGGAGCGGCGCCTGTGGCCGCGGACCGCCCCGCTATTGAAAGAGGAAAAAGTCGTGCGCGGCGCGGGCGATTTCGGCGATGGCGCGTTCGCGGCGGGCCGTGGGGGCCTCGGATGCCTTCACGAACACGGCCACGGCCATGTGTCCCGCCCCAGAGGGCAGGGTCACGATGCCCACATCGTTTGTTGTGGAGCCAACGCTGCCGGTCTTGTGCGCGACGACGGTGCCGTCGGGCAGGATGCCCTTCAACCGCGCCTCGCCCGTCTGGCAGCGGCGCAGGATGTCGAGCAGCAGTTCAGCCGTCTCCGCTTTGTGCAACTCGCGCTTGTGAATACGCACGAGCAGGCGCGCCATGTCGAGCGGCCGGGCACTGTCGCGCGGGTCATCGGGGTAGCGCGCCGCGGCGGCCTTGCGGTCCGCTTCGCTCACCGCTTGAAACGCCGTCCGGAAGGCCTCGGGCGACCATTCGCTCTCTGGACCGGGCGAGCGCGCGCCCACCCAATCGGCGATCATGAGCGCCGTCGGCCGGCTTACCTCGATGCCCGGCAGTCCCATCGCGCGCATGCGGGCCGTCACCGCCTCGGGGCCGCCTGCAAGGCGCAGCAGAACATCGGTGGCCGAATTGTCACTGATGAGCAGCATGAGCTCCAGCAGGTTGCGCACGCTGAGGCTGACGCCAGGTTTGTTAAAGAGCGCCGAAATCGTCCCGCTGCCGGGGTGCAAATCAGAGGGCTGCAGCTCCACCATGCGCTCCAGGCGCTCCTCGCCCGCATCCACGCGGTCCAGCAACTTCACCGCAATGGGGACCTTGTAGCTGGAGGCCATCGGGTAGTGGTCATCGGCATGGAGCAGCGCCGTCCGGCCCGATTCGATGTGAATGACCGCCGCCCCCACCTTGCCGCCAGCAATGCGGGCAACGCGCGCCATCTCGGCCTCGAGCTTACCGGCGCCGCCCTGTTGGGCCGGAAGCGAGAGAGCGAAACACACCACTACGAGGCATCGAAACATAGGGGCATCTTCGCCCGCGCCCTGGCGGTGCGTCAACTCTTTACGCGTCCACTACAGGGGCTCACCACCGCTGAGAACCAGGATTCTGTTTAGGAACGCCTTCAGCTCCGGACACTGCTCCGCGGCCACGGCCAGATCCTTGCCGCGCAGGATGGCAGCCGCCTCGCGTGGCTTGGCGTAGCTTCGCCGCCTGCCCAATCGGAAGATCTCGGAGAGATGCGGGGCCGGCGGCTTCGCATGATTCACCGTTTCCGGGCTTCCTGCCGGAGCAGCCCTGTTGTGCCCGGCCAGGCGCTGGATGTCAGCCCAAAACGGCAGCAACCAGGCCTCAAAGTCATGCTGCGCGGCATGGGGGTGGAAGCGTGGCTCGTCGCCCACCCACGCCCGCATTTTGCGCTTCGCCTCGGCGGCGTCAGTGAAATCACCGCTCCCCGTGTAGACATCGGTCAGCGCGATGACGGCGTCCGCGGGTTCCTGACCATGGCTGAGCAAGGCCACCACGGCCCGCCGCAATTTGTCCCCCTTGTAAACTCGACCATCGCAGGGGAAGAAATCCAGTTTCGGCATCCTGCCGGCTAAGCGGCCCCGCAGGAACTCGACTAGGAAGGGCTTGAACGCACGTTCCGTGCTGCCCTCGACCAGGATGCCGATCCTCAAGCACGCGCCCCCAAACGGCCGTTCCGCCAGAGCTCATCCAGGGAGTAATCCTTGAGCCACTCCTCCAAATCGAGTTCATCGGCGCGCGTCAGCGTCGTCATCCCCTCTTCACCGGAGTCCATCACAACCACCTCTTCCGGCTTCAGGAACCTGATGAGCGTGTCCGAATGAGTGGCCACGACCAGTTGCGTGCGCTCGGATGCTTCCCGAAATTGATCGGCAAGCAGGTTGAGTAACTCCGGATGCAAGCTGACTTCCGGCTCGTCGAGCAGCGTCAGCGCCGTGAGCCCGGGGCTCTGCAGCAAGGTTGTCAGCCAGAGGTAACGAAGCGTCCCTTCCGAGAGCTGGTGCGGGTAGAACGGTTGACTGAATCCTCGTTCCCGCCAACCCAAGGAAACCGTCCCCGCTGCGACTGGGGGGAATTCGAGCCGTTCAAACCGCGGAAACGCGCTGCGCAGCGAATCTTCCACCGCATCGAATCTCTCACGATGTGATTCGCGCATCGAAAACAGGCAAGACACTAGATCTTCGCCATTCCTGCCCGGCAAATCAGCTGGTCTTAGTTGTTGGGGGACTCTCACCGGGGAGCGCGGCTCTACGCTGAGCTCATGATAGTGAGTCAGTGACGATAGAAGGCCAGCCACAAGCTTGCCGGAATATGTTCTGGGAGCCTGCGAAAGGGAGGACTCCAGTTCCTCAAACACAAAGTCGCCATGCAACTCGTGGTTGGTCGAATCTGGCGTAGACAAAGTCTCCCGCGCGATCCGATAGCCCACCCCTTCGATAGTCAGGATGAGCCAATACAGCCAGTGACCGCCTTGTTCGTCGACAGAGTCGATGGCCAGCGACAGGTCGTGCCCTCCGCCACAGCTGATGAGGCTCGATATTCCGCCTAAATCCGAGACTGCTTGCCGCAGTTCGCTCTTCGCTGATCGCGAGAGAAGCGCCAGCGCATCGAGCACGGAGGTCTTCCCGACGCCGTTTGCCCCAATCAAAACGGAGAGAGGCCTCAGATCGAGCTTCACGTCATGCAGCCGCCGGAAGCCCTGAACTGTGATGGATTCGATACGCCGGCGTTGCATACGCCTCTTTAGTGATCCCGCTCGGTCACCAACTCGGTCACCGCATACAGCGCCCGCTGGTAGGGCGACTCGGGGAAGCCGGCCATCATCGTGCGCGCCTTGTCGGTGAACTCCTGGGCCCTCGCCTTGGCCCGCGCGATGCCGTCGTAGCGCTTCACGATGGCCTGAATCCGCGCAAACGACACCGTCTCGTAGCTGCGGTCGGCGAGCACACGCGCCACCATCTCGCGTTCCTCGGCGGTCGCTTCGGCCAGGGCGTAGATGAGCGGCAACGTCACCTTGCCCTCGCGCAAATCATTGCCCACCGGCTTGCCGAGGACGCTTTCACTGGCCGTGAAATCGAGCACGTCGTCGACGAGTTGAAAGGCGATGCCGAGGTTCCAGGCGAAGTCGTTCAAGCGGCTCTCCACGCTCTCGTCGGCTCCGGCCACCACGGCCCCCAGCCGCGCGCAGGCGGCAAACAGGCTCGCCGTCTTGCGGTCCACCAGCTCCATGTAGTCGGACTCGGTGATGCCGATCTTGCCCATCGTCTCCAACTGCCGCAACTCGCCTTCCACCATCATCTGCGTGAGCGTAATCAGGATGTCGAGAATGGCGAAGTTGCGTTCCCGCAGCGCCACCTGGAAGGCCTGCATGTAGAGCCAGTCGCCGGCCAGCACGCAGGTCTGGTTGCCCCACAGCACGTTGGCCGAGGGCTTGCCGCGGCGGGTGCGGGCTTCGTCGATGACGTCGTCATGAACGAGCGTGGCCGTGTGGATCATCTCCACCACGGCGGCCAGCGCGATGGCGCTGTCGTTGGTCGTTCCGGCCAGTTTGTTGGCCAGCAGCAGCAGAATCGGCCGCAGCCGCTTGCCTCCGTTGGCCTGCAAATGGCGGCTAATCGAGGTCACCACCTCGGCTGAAGCAACCGATTCGAGCCCGATCACACGTTCCACCTTCTCCAGATCCGCTTTCACCAACTCGCGGATCTCGAGGGCGGTGAGGGTTGCGCCCAGCCTGCTGAATGACATGAAACCCTTAAGTGTATCCATGTATGTCAGGCCCCCGCAAACGGGCTGCCGGATTGGTCCGCCGCCGCTGGGAAGAGCCGGTCGAAGTTTGAAGCCGTCACGCGGCAGACATCTTCATAGGGGACGCCGCGCTGTAAGGCCACGCATTTCGCCGTTTCCACAACAAACGCCGGCTCATTCCGCTTGCCGCGATAGGGCACCGGGGCCAGGTAGGGCGAATCGGTTTCCACCAGCAGCCGCTCGTCCGGCACCACACGCGCCACCTGGCGCAACTCCTCCGATCGCGGGAACGTGACGACCCCGGCAATGCTGATGTGGAAGCCCATCGTCATTGACCGCTCCGCTTCCGCCACCCCGCCGCTGAAGCAGTGCATGATACCGGGCAGCCCCGCCGCGGCCCAGTGTTCTTCGAGGATGGCGAAGGTGTCGTCCCAGGCCTCGCGCGTGTGAATGATGATCGGCGCCCCCGCCGTGCGCGCCACGGCCAGTTGATCGCGGAAGACGGCACGCTGCACATCGCGCGGGGAATGGTCGTAATGATAGTCGAGCCCGATCTCACCCAAGCCCACAACCTTGGGATGCCGCAAAAGAGCCTCCAGTTCGCGAAACGTAGCCTCGGTCGCCTTTTCGGCGTCATGCGGGTGCACGCCCACCGTCGCCCACACCGGCGCATAGCGCTCGGCAATGCGGATAGCCGCTTCCAGATCCGGCGGGCCGTCGCCTGAGCCGATGGAGAGCATGCGCTCCACACCCGCCTCCAGTGCGCGCCCGATGACGGCTTCGCGGTCCTCCGTGAACCGCGGGCCGTCGAGATGGCAATGCGAATCGACTAAACCCATCTACTTCAGCCGTGCCCCCACCGGAACGTCTTCCAGGAAACCAGTGAGCACCGGCGAGCCGCCCTCCAGCGACGCCGCCACAATCATGCCCTGGCTCAGGATGCCGCGCAGCTTGCGCGGTTCAAGATTGGCCACGATCACCACCTTGCGCCCGATCAGCTTCTCCGGCTCATACGCCAGCGCGATGCCGGCCACGATGCTGCGCGGTTCGGCCTCGCCAATGTCCACGCTCAAGTGCAGCAGCTTGTCGGCGCCCTTCACACGCTCGGCCGTTTTCACCTCGCCGACGCGCAGGTCGACCTTCACGAAATCGTCGATCCCGATCGGCGGCATCGCCTCGGGCCGTTTGCCCGCCGGAGCCGCCGGGGCTTCGTCCTTCTGGCCGAGCAGCGCTTTTTGCCGCGCCGTCTCTTTCTCTTCCAGCGCGCGCATCTGTTCCACCGCCGGGCCCACCTCCACGCGAGGGAACACCGTCGCCGGTTCACCCACCTGTTGGCCGCCCGCGAGCTGGCCCCACGCCAGTTGATCGATGCGCTGCTTCTCGAGCGGCTCCGTGCAACCCAACTGCGCCCAGATCTTCGCCGCCGAATCGGGCATCACCGGAGCCAGCAGCACGGCCACAATGCGCACCACTTCGGCCGCCGTGTAGAGCGTCTCGTCGAGCTGCGCCACCGCAGCCGGGTCCTTCACCAGCTTCCACGGCGCGCGTTCGACGATGAACTTATCCGCCGCGGCAATCAGTCCCCACACCGCATCGAGGCCCTTCGAAAAGGCGAATTCATCGAACGCGGCACGGGCCTGCGCGATGGCCGCGTTGGCCGCTCCGGCAATCGCCGCATCGCCCGCCGAGGCCGGCACGGCGCCGCCGCGATACTGCCGGATCATGCTCAGCGTACGGCTCGCCAGGTTGCCCAGGCCGTTGGCGAGGTCGGAGTTGAACCGCCCCACCAGGGCATCGAAACTGAAGCTGCCGTCCTGCCCGAAATGGATCTCGCGCAGCAGGAAGTAGCGCAGCGCATCCACGCCCATCACATCGCGAATCGGCGTGGCGCGCACAATGTTGCCGCGCGACTTCGACATCTTGTCGTTCTCAAACAACAGCCAGCCGTGCGCGAAAACGTGTTTCGGAATGGGCAGCCCGGCGGCCCACAAAAACGCCGGCCAGTAGATGGCGTGGAAGCGAACAATCTCCTTGCCGATCAGGTGCAGGTCGGCCGGCCACAGCGCCTCGCCGTTCACCTCGTCGCTGCCCAGCCCATCGCCCGACACCGCGCTCAAGTAAGTGGTCAGCGCGTCGAACCAGACGTAGAAGACATGCTTCTCTTCGTCCGGCACCGGAATGCCCCACTGAATGGTCGTGCGCGAAATCGAGAGGTCCTTCAGACCCTGGCTGACGAAGGCGATCACCTCGTTGCGCCGCGTTTCCGGCTGAATGAAATCGGGCTGTTCCTCATAGAGCTTCAGCAGCTTCTCGGTGAACGCCGAGAGCTTGAAGTAGAGGTTCTCCTCGGTCACCGTTTCCGTCGGCCGGCCGCAATCTGGGCACGGGTCGCCCGGCTTGGCCTCGTTCACATACAGTTCGTCGAAGACGCAATACTGGCCCGTGTAGCTGCCCTTATAGATGTAGCCGTTGTCCTTACAGCGGCGATACAATTCCTGCACCACGGCGTGATGTTGCGGGGCGGAGGTGCGGCGGAAGCGGTCGATCGAGAGGCCAAGCGTCTCCCACTGCTGGCGGAATTCTGCCGAGATGAGGTCAGTGAACGCTTGCGGCGTCTTGCCTACGTTCTTGGCCGCGCGCTCGATCTTCTGGCCATGCTCGTCGGTGCCCGTGGTGAGCACAACGTCGTAGCCGCTCATGGTCTTGTAGCGCTTGATCAGGTCGGCCGCAATGGTGGTGTAGGTATGCCCGATGTGCGGCGCGGCATTCACATAGTAAATCGGGGTCGTGAGATAGAACTTAGGCATTCTTCGTATAGGCCTGGCTGACTTCGCTCAAAATCCGCTGCAACGGCAGGCCGGTGGCGCGGGCCAGCGTGCGGCAGTCTTCATATTCAGGAGCAAATGCTCCGCTTTCGGCCACCTTCACGCGCGCCCGCCCGTGGGCCGTTTCCACTTCCACGATGCGCCGCGCCTGCACGCGCCGCTCGGCCGGATAGAAGCGCACGCCCAGCGACGACGTCTCGGCCATCACCAGCGCCGCCAGCTTCTCGCGATCCTCAGGCCGTGCCAGCACCCGCAGCAGCGTGCCAGGGCGCGATTTTTTCATCAACAACGGCTGCATGGTGACGTCCAGCGCGCCGGCTTCCAGCAGCCGTTCCATGGCAAAGCCCAGCACCTCGGGCGTCGAGTCATCCACGTTGGCTTCGATCACCTCGACCATCGTCGTCTCACGCGCGCCGCTGGTTTCGCCGATCATCGCCCGCAGCACGTTGGCGTGCTCCGGGAACTCTTTGTCACCGGCGCCATAGCCGACGCTCTGAATCCGCAGCGGAGGCATCGCGCCGAAATCACCGGCCAGCGCCGAGACGATCGCCGCGCCGGTGGGCGTTGCCAGCTCCGAGGACGGACCCCGAGAATAGACCGGCTTGCCCTTCAGCAGCAGCACCGTCGCCGGCGTCGGCACGGGCATGATGCCATGCTCGGTGCTCACCGTCCCGCTGCCGACGTTGATGGGCGAGCACACCACCGCTTCCACACCCAGTAAATCGAGCGCCACGCACGCGCCGACGATATCGGCAATCGAATCCACCGCCCCCACTTCGTGGAAGTGGACCTTCTCAATCGGCGTGCCGTGCACGGTGGCTTCGCTCTCGCCGAGCTTCTGGAACACCAGCTTCGAGTTCGCCCGCGCCCGCTCGCTCAGCGCCGCGGCGTCGATCATCTGCACGATATGCGGCAGGTGGCGGTGCTTCTTTGTATCCGTGCCCAGCACATTGAACTTCGTCGCCGCAATGCCGCGCCGCTTGGTCTTCTCAATCGTGAATTGCGCTCCCGTGCCGAGGCTCTCCAGCGCGGCCACCAACTGGCCCGCGTCAGCCCCGGCGTCGACAAGCGAGCCCACCGTCATGTCGCCGCTGATGCCGGCGAACGCATCGAAATAACAGATCTTCATGGGAACCCGCCGTGCACGGCGGTTCTCCCATTATTTCACGCCCGCGCCATTCGCCGTCCTCATCGCCGTTTTTCCAGGTCGCGCAGCGCATCGCGGCCCACCCAGCGCGCGCCCGCGTTCTCTGCTGTGGCCAGCCGCTCCGCCAGCTCCAGCGCCGCCTTCCGCACCGCCGGGCTGCGCATCCCCACCCGCCGCAGCGCCCAACTGATGCCCTTCTTCACGAAGTTGCGCTCATCGGCCGCCCCGGCTTCGATCCACGCCAGCGAGGCAAGGAACCGCTCCTCGCCTGAACGCTTGTCATGGCCGGCCAGCGTGGCCAGCAGCGCAAACCCGGCGCGCTTTTCAAATTCCGCCTTCCGCTTGCACCACGCCTCGGCCTTGGCCCACGCATGCGCGGTCTGGTCAAACAGCTTGAAACAGAGCGTGTCGCACACGCCCCAATTGTCAAAGTCCTGACACCAGCGCTCCATCTGCGCCGCCGTCACCCGCTCCGGCTCCTCGACAAAGGCGCATAACAGCCGCGCCTCATACACGCCCGTGGCCCACAACTCCGCCGCCAGCTCATGGCTCCGCCCCAGCCGCTTGGCCAGCTTTTGAATATTCGCCATCGACACGCCCAGCGCCCCCGGCGCCACGATTCCGAATCGCGCGAGGTTGGCGTGGTCCTTCTCGGTGGCAAGCCGCCGCAGTTCCTCAACAACCTCGCGCGCCCGCTTCCTCATCGCTTACACCAATTCCTCGAGCACGGCTGCCAGCCGGTCGTAGCCCAACGACATGCCGTCGGTCATCGGCGTCTTCAGCGCCGCCTCCCGGCCTTCGGGCAACTCATACACCAGCCGGATCGTCACCACCGTCCGCCCGGCTTCCTCGTGCAACTCCATCGTCTCCGTCATCTCGCCCGGATACCAGGCTTCGTCGAACTTCTCCGTCTGCACGATGCGCTCCGGCGGCACGACCTCGACAAACGTGCCCCCCATCGCCATCCCGTGGCCCTTCTCATGCCGCCAGGCGTAGCGGAACTTCCCGCCCGCGCGCAGGTCCACCTCGCACACAGTCATCTCCCAGCCCGGCGGCCCAAACAGCCAGCGCCGGATCAGCTCCGGTTTCGTCATCGCCTCAAATACGAGCGCCCGCGGCGCGTTGAATCCGCGCCGCATGTGGATCTCGCGGTCGCCCACCACCTGCACTTCCAGCAGCCCGGAGTGTTGAAACATTTCTCCTCACTTTCGTTTTTTTCCTCGTGCCCGCGCGCTCAGCCCCGGCGCCTGCATCTCCGCCAGCAGGACGTCCAGGCTCTGAAAGCGCGCCTCCCAGAACTCGCGGTACTGCTCCAGCCACCGCGCCGCTTCGGCCAGCCGCCCGGCTTCCAATCGCCGCGGCCGCCGCTGGCCTTCGCGGCCGGCTGAAATCAGCCCAGCCCGTTCGAGCACCACAAGATGCTTGGAAATCGCCGGCTGACTCATCGCAAACGGCCCGGCCAGCTCCCCCACCGAAGCCTCGCCCGTGGCCAGCCGCGCCAGAATGGCCCGCCGCGTCGGATCGGCCAGCGCGGCGAAGGTTGCGTCGAGTCGTTGTGCCTGATTCATTGCGCCTGATTCATTACCAGTCAGTTGTATAACCATTTGATTATGCATTGAGTCGTCTCCCGCGTCAAGACCGGCCGGCGCGCTCGCCGGCCGCCGCAACGCCCTCCTCTGTTACAGTGCGGCATTGCCGCGCTGAAAGCGCCCTCTAAGCCACCACCCCACATGCGCGAATACATCCTCATGATGCACGCCGACACCGTCTCCGCCGAGTCAGACTCTGACTGGGATGCCTATATCGGACGCCTGCACGCGTCCGGCTGTTTTCGCGGCGGAAGTGTCATCGCAGCCGGGCAGTCCTTCAGGAAGGAAGGGCCGCCTGGTCCCGTAGCCACCCACATCCACGGTTTTATTCGCATCGAAGCGGCTGATCTCGAAGCCGCGCGCGCTCTCCTGGAAGGAAACCCGACGTTTGAAGCCGGCGGCACTGTGGAAATCCGCGAGCTGCCCATCACGTCGTGATTTCCCCGTCACGCCTCGCCCACCCCGCGCCCCGCGCCCGATGCTACGCTGTGATCGCGACTCATGGCGCCGACGCAACCCATCCCCGCCCGTGTCCTGCGTGGCGCCGTCACACCGAGTACGCTGCCGCTGGATTTCGCCGAACGCGCCGTGCGCCGCTTCGGCTGGCTCGCACTTGGCTTCGCCCTGACGCAGGTTCTCGTCTTCCTCATGGGCGCCTTCGTGCAACCCGGCTGGATCAATCCACGCACGGCGCCCGCTCTCTATACCTACACGGTGCTGGCCGGCGCCGCCCTGGCATTCCTGTTTTGCGCGCTGGCCTGGAGCCACCGCCTCGACCCGCGCCTCATGCTCGACCTCGCCCTGGTCTTCGAAGTCCTCGCTTCGCTCGCCATCTCGCTCGCCGAACACGCCCTGCCCTGGCACGCTGAGGTCCCTATCCGCGGCCTCTCGTCGCTTGAGGTTTGGATCGCCTTCTTCGTCCTCGCCGTGCCCGCCACCTTCGGCAAGTCACTGCTCGCCGCCACCGCCTCGGCCATCATGGGGCCGCTCGGCCTCATGCTCCACATCGTCATCGGCGCTGTTCCTTCACCGGCGCTGAGCCAGTGGATCACGCTGTTCGTGCCGGCGCTGGGCATGGCCGTGTGCGCCGCCGTGATCGCGCGCTTCATCTATCACCTCACCGGACAGGTCGGCCGCTTGCGCGAAATGGGCAGCTACCGGTTGCTCGAGCCGCTCAACTCCGGCGGCATGGGCGAGGTGTGGATCGCCGAACACTCCCTGCTGGCCCGCCGCGTGGCCATCAAGCTGATCCGCGTCGAAGCCATCCACGGCGCCTATCCCGACGAGGTCCGCGCCGTGAACGCCCGCTTTGAGCGCGAGGCCCGCTCCACCGCCGCGCTCAGCTCCGCCCACACTGTGGCCCTCTACGATTTCGGCTCCACCGACGAAGGCGCTTTCTATCTCGTCATGGAACTTCTCGAAGGCATCGACCTGCAGCGCCTCGTGCGCGACTTCGGACCGCTCGAAGCCCCGCGCGCCATCCACATCCTCATCCAGGTGTGCGATTCGCTCAGCGAGGCCCACGAGAAAGGCATCGTTCATCGCGACATCAAGCCGGCCAACATCGTCCTCTCCATCCAAGGCTGCGCCCACGATTTCGTGAAGGTGCTCGACTTCGGCCTCGCCAAGTCAAAGGCCGAGGCCGCCACCGAACACCTCACCCTCACCGGGTCTGCGCTCGGCACGCCCGCCTTCATGGCTCCGGAAACAGCCGCCGGCAAGCCCAATATCGACGGCCGCGCCGACATCTACTCGCTCGGCTGCGTTGCTTACTACCTGCTCACCGGGCAGCTCGTCTTTCCCGAAAAGGACGGCCTCTCCATGGCCCTGGCCCACGTCAACACCCCCGCGCCCGCGCCCTCGACGCACACCGAAGTGGCCGTGCCCGAGGCGCTTGACCGCCTCATCCTGCAGTGTCTGGCCAAGGACCCCGCCGCTCGCCCCCAAACCTGCCGCCAGTTGGCCGCCGAGCTTTCCCGTATCGCCGAGCCCGCCTGGCTGCCTGACCAGGCCCGCCAGTGGTGGGAGGTGAACAAGCCCGCCATCCCCACCCGCACGGCCACGCCAACCACCGCGAAGGCCGGCCGCACCATCCGCAAACAACACGCCCGCTAGCCGCCGCTACACGTGAGTGATCCACTCGCGCAGCAGCGTTTGCAGCGCCGCCGTCTTCACCGTCAGTTCTGCCCCATCGCGGAACACAACCACGGCACGGTCCTTGGCCAGCCAGCGCAGCAACCCTGCCGGATCTGCAATGGCCACGCCGCTTTCCGAGATCGCGTTCTTCTTCGCGCCAAAGTGCACGATCATCCCCACACCCTGCTTCTCGCGCAGGTTCACCGTGGCGAACCACTCGCCCTTCTCCCCGCCCGTGCGAAAGCTCAGCGAGTTCCACTTCACGCCCTCGGCAATTCGCTTGTCCGCTCCCAGCACGATCGCGCGCAGCGTCAGAATCTCCGCCTTGCGCGCATGTTCCAACGCATCCAGAAAAGCCTGCGCCTCGCCGTCTATCCGTTTCGCCACGGCCCCACCTCCAAGAAAAATGCGCCCTCCATGATCGGATCGCTCCCACTCCGCCGCTTACCCAGTGCGGGAATGCTGCCCGGCCTCACGCCTGGCGCTCCCAGTATGACTCGGAGTCCACTGCTCATGACGACCTGCAAACCACTACTCTTCACGATCCTCTCGGCCTGCCTCCTGGCGCCCGGGCTCTCCGCCGCCAGCCTCGTGGCCGAAGCCGACACGACCGTGCGAACCACTTACCCGGCGCAGAACTTCGGCGCGTTGCCGCAACTCACCGTCGACGCCAACTCGCGCGCCTTTGTTCGCTTTAACTTCGCCAGCGTGCCGCCCAACATGGCCGGCCAGTTGGTGAAGGCCACGCTGCAGTTCTATGTGAACCGCCTCGTCTCGCCCGGCACGGCACAGGTTCGCGAGGTCACCGCCGCGTGGGCCGAGGGCACGCTCACTGACGCCACCGCTCCCGCCTCCGTGATGCCCATCCCCGTGCAGGTGCAGTCCGCCCAACAGTGGGTCTCCGTCGACGTCACCCCGACGGTTTTCAACACTCTCGCCGGCGCCCCCAACAACGGCCTTCTCATCGCCTCCCAAGGCGCCTCGTTCCTGATCGATTCCAAGGAAAGTACCACCACCAGCCAGCCCGCCCGCCTCGAACTCACCTTCGCTGGACCCAAGGGCGACCAGGGCATCCAAGGCGTCCCCGGTCCTCAGGGCATTCAGGGACCGATCGGGCCGCAGGGTATTCCAGGGCCTCAAGGGCCGGGCGAGACCATCAAGGTCGGTGTTGTAAACGCCGACGGCTCCGTGCAGGCGGCCGAGGGATCCATCTCGGTGACCCGGCTCGGCGTCGGCTACTACAAGTTGATCTATCCAGCCTCGGCTTTCCGTGATATACCGGTCCTCATCGCTCAGCCCTACAATGGCGTCCATCTGCGCAGCAGCTATGCCGCGCCGGTGAACCAAAATTGGGAGGTGACGCTGAACTTCAACGCCGATACGCTTTTCCACTACCTCCTGGTTCCTTACAAGTGAGCCCGGTCGCGCCCCCCAAAAAAACGACGGGCGCGGGGTGGAGTCCCGCGCCCATCAAGTTCTCGGACATTTGGAGGAGTACCGAGAGATCGAAGAGGGTATCGATCGTTTCGCTCACCGGTCACCCTGCTCGTGGTAACAGGCGGGCTCTTCTTGTTAGTTGTCTCGCGCCGCGAATCTTCTCCAGGTCTGGGGTTGGAAATTTCCGCCGGCGCGATTCCGCTGTGAGCGCTAGCGCCGCGCCGCCATCACCTTCGGCGTCGCCAGGTAGCCCACGATCTTGTCCTTGCCCACCTCGTTGATCACCAGTTCATACGGCATGCGTGAGCCGCTCACGTAGAACTGCACCGGCTCGTTGATGGTCTTGTCCTTCTTCTCCACCCGCTTGTCGTCGGCAATCACTTCGAGGTTGAACTTGTTGCGCTTAGCGTCGGCCTTCTTCAGCGCCAGCGTGATGTTGCCCACCTTGGCCGGCGTATTCTTCCGCGCGATGGTGAACTCGTAGTAGTTCCGTTCGCCCAGTTCCCGCAGCGCCGACAGCTCCTTCGCGTTAGTGGCGATCAGGCCGCTCTGGACGCCCAGATCGCCACGCACGCTCTTCAGGTCGCCCACGGCCGATTCCAACACCGTCCGCGTCTCGGTCACTTCGGACTTCACCGAACCCAGGTTCGATTCCAGCCCCGTCACCTTCTCCGCGTTCACGTTCGCCGCTGACCTGACCTCGCCCAATTCCGCGGTCAACCGTTCCTGGTTGGCCTGCTGTTGTTCATTCACCTGCTTCACCAGCTTCTCGGCGTGCAACTTGGCGTTGGCCAGCGTGCGCTGATACTGCGACTGGGTCTGCGTGGTCTTCGCTTCCACCTGCTGGCTGAGGGCGTCCACCGTGCTGCGCATGGCCATGGCCGTGCTCGCCGTCGATTCGCGGATCGCCGCCAGGTCGCCCTGCGTCACCGCGTTCAGGCTCGCCACCTGCTTTTCCATCTGGTCCATGCGGTAGAACGAATAGCCGCTCACGCCCGCCAGGGCCATCGATACGCCGACAAACAGCCACGCCGTCCAGTGCGCTTTCGCCGGAGTCTGGTCCGCGTCTGCCTTGGTGAAGTTGATCGTTTCCATTGCCTGGGTCCTCCCTGTGGGTTCCTAGCCCCTTCTCGGTTCATCAGCGGGTTGCGCTGACGCTCTCTGCTAAGGCAAGACTCGTGCCAAACCAGGGGCGATTCCGCGACCCACCGCCAAACCGCTTCATTCAAACGACTTCTCCGCCAGCCGCGCGCGCCGAAACAAATTCCGCCTGGTGCGTGGCTGCCGGCACAGAGGGCCAATCAGGTAAAGATGATGCGCCGCGCCACGTAAATTTTCCAGCGCGATGAACCTTTTCACGCGGCTCCACCGGCCCCGCGCCCCTTCACGCGACGCCCCTGGCCCCTGGCTCCGCTCTCTCCCCCCCAAAAAACAAACTCCCCCCCCAAAAAACAAACGGCACGTTCTTCGTGAGTATAAGAACGTGCCGAACCCGAGAGCTGGGTCTTGTAAATGTGGACTGCGTCCATATCCCGGCGGCGGCTTTGGCCTGGTTGGCCGCAATGCCTCCGGAGAACCTCTTCGCCGCCGCCGCGCCCTCTTCGTGCCGGGTCGCTGGCGGCGTCTTCCTTATTCTCCTTGCGCCAGCGAGTACCCCCGCTGGCCGTCAAACGTGTACAGGCTGTCGGTCTTGATAATGTCCAGCCCCGCCTCGGCCGCGCGCGAGATCAACGCCGCCGTCGCCTTGCCGCTCACCACCCCGCCGCTGGCTCCCAGGAACCGGCACCGCAGGTGATCCACCACATAAATGTCCTTCGACGCGTTGGGCCACACCTTCATGCCGCGGTTCGACATCATGGTCAGCTTCAACTCGCCGCCCGTGATCGGCTCCAACGTCTTGGCCATCGCCTCCGGGTTCGGGTTCGCGTCGGCGATCCACAGATCCACGCCCACCAGTTCCTTCTTCGACGTCGACAGCGTCAACGCCTTCTCCGACGCCGTCTGCTTCGGAGCGGCGTTGTAGGCGGCCACCGGCAGTTTCTCCGGCTTCTGGCCCATGCGCGCCACCACGGCTTGCGCGAATTCCTTCGTGCCCACCTTCTGCTTGCTCACGCCGTCGCGGAAGATGTCGTAGGTGTGCACGCCATCCTCGATCGTCTTCAGCCAGGCGTTGTGCGCCCGCTCGGCCACCTCGGTCTGGCCGATGTGCACCAGCATCATGATCGAGCCCAGGAACAGCCCCGACGGATTGGCCAGGTTCTGCCCGGCCCGCCGCGGGGCTGAGCCGTGGATCGCTTCAAACATCGCCGCGCCCGTGCCGATATTCGCCGAGCCCGCCAGGCCCACCGAACCGGCAATCTGCGCCGCCACGTCCGACAGGATGTCGCCATACAGGTTCGGCATCACGATCACGTCGAAGGCCTCCGGCGTGTCGGCCATCTTGGCCGCGCCGATGTCGACAATCCAATGCTCTTTCTCAATCGACGGATACTCCGCGCCCACCTCTTCAAAGATCTTGTGGAAGAGCCCGTCGGACATCTTCATGATGTTGTCTTTGGAGAAGCAGGTCACCTTCTTGCGGTTGTTGCGCACCGCGTAATCGAAGGCGTAGCGGCAGATCTTCTCCGTGCCCGGCCGCGTGATCAGCTTGATCGACTGCATCACGTTCGGCGTCTGCTGGTACTCCACGCCGGCGTAGAGGTCCTCTTCGTTCTCGCGCACGATCACCACATCCATCACCGGGTGCTTCGTCTTGATGTAGGGGTGATAGCTCACGCACGGCCGCACGTTGGCATACAGGCCGAACGTCTTGCGCGTGGTCACGTTCAGGCTCTTGAAGCCGCCTCCCTGCGGCGTCGTGATCGGCGCCTTCAGGAACACCTTCGTGCGCCGGATCGAGTCAAATGACTCCGGCTCGATGCCGGCCGAGATGCCTTTCAAATAGACCTTCTCGCCGACCTCAATCTCTTCAATCTCAAGCTGCGCACCGGCCGCCTGGATGATCTCCAACGTGGCGGACATGATCTCGGGGCCGATTCCATCTCCGTGCGCGACAGTTACAGGTACTTTTTGTGACATGGGCAAACACTAGAGCATATCAAACCCCGCGCCTTACTTCCGCCGCGCCCAAAACCACATCGTCAGCGGCTGCGTCCCGGATTCGGCCACCTCGAAGCCCGCCTCCCGCAACTGCCCGTACCACCACGGCCCGCCGCGATAGCCGCCGTGGCTGATCATCGGTCCATAGGAGAACCGCGCCCAGGGCTCGTTGTACACCAGCATTAGCAGAAACTCGCCGCCCGGTTTCAACACCCGCGCCGCCTCGCGCACCGCCTGCGCGCTCCCCTCCCGGTTCAGGTGATCCATCGCAAAGGCGCTCACCACGCCGTCAAACTCCCCCGCCGCGAACGGCAACTGGCGCATGTCGGCCGTCGCCACCGTGGCGCGATCGGCCACGCCCGCCGCGCGCAGGTTGCGCATCAGCCGCTCCTGCGGGCTGCCCCCATGTCCGAAATGATGGTCGAACGAGTCGCCGAACAGGTCAGAGGCCACCGCCCTCGCGCGCGGCCGCTCCCGCAGCAGCATGATCGTCGACCGCCCCGTGCCCGCCCCGATATCCAGCACACGCCCCTCGCCCGAAGCGAGAAACGACGCCGTCGGCATCGGCGGCACAACGTCGGGCCGGATCACCAGCAGCACCACCGCTTGCGCCGCGCCCGCCCACAACGCCAGCGCGCACAGCGGCGCCAGCAGCCACTTTGACCACCCGCGCCGCCACCCGGCCCACGCCAGCAAAAGCGCGGGCACGGCAACCGCCGTGTGTCCGTAACTCAACCACCAGGGATATCCAAAGTCCATACCGGCCCTCCCAATCGTTCATCCAGTGTAGCCTTGCCGGCCCTGCCCACCGCCAGCGATACAATACGGGAGATACCAACAATGCGGAAACCAGCCATGCACCAACGATTCACCCTGCTGCTCGCGGCAACCCCACTTCTCTTCTTGGCCGCCTGCGCCAGCGGGCCCAGTGAAGAAAAGAAATCGGCCGAAGCTCCCCCCGCCCCCCCCGCCGCTCCGGCCGGCTCCGGCGCCGTCACCGGCCGCATCCTCTTTGCCGGCGCCAAGCCCTCTCCCAAATTCCTCACCGGCATGGACGCCAATCCCCAGTGCCTCAAGCAGCATGGCGGCAAGCCCCCGGCGGCTGAAGACGTCGTCGTCAACGAGGACGGCACACTGGCCAACGTCTTCGTTTGGGTCAAGTCCGGCCCCGTGCCCACGTCGCCGGTCCCCTCCACCCGCGTCAAACTCGACCAGGTGAAGTGCGTCTATGTCCCCCACGTCACCGCCGTCATGGTCGGCCAGGAACTCGAAATCCACAACTCCGATCCGGTGAACCACAACATCCACCCTCTGCCCATGGAAAACCGCGAGTGGAACGAGTCACAGCCTCCGCAGGGCGAGCCCAAAATCAAGACCTTCGCCAAGGCCGAGCAGATGATCCCCTTCAAGTGCAACGTCCACCCCTGGATGCGCGCCTACGTCAACGTCGTCCCGCACGCCTTCTTCGCCGTCACCGGCGCCGACGGTAAGTTCGAAATCAAAGGCCTGCCGCCCGGCGACTACGTGATCGAAGCCGTCCACGAGAAGTTCGGCCCGCAAGAACTGAAAGTGACCGTCGGCGCCGACGCCAAGACGGCCGACTTTACGTTTAAGGGGTAAGCGCGCCGGCGCGGGCCCCCGCCTATTGCACGGTCTCCGGCCCGTCGGCGGCAAACCGCACCAGGTCCTCAAACGGAATCACTTCCAGCGCCCGCTCATGCGTCGCCCGCAGAAACACCGGCGGCGCAACACCGGCGTCAAAGGCTTCCTTCCAACGCCCCGCGCACACGCACCAGCGATCGCCCGGCTTCAGACCCGGAAAGCCGAACCAGGGCGACGGAGTCGACAGGTCATTGCCCGACGCCATCGAGAACTCCAGGAACTCCGCCGTCACCTTCGCGCATACTGTGTGCGAGCCCAGGTCCTCCGGACACGTGCTGCAGGCGCCTTCGCGGAAGAAGCCCGTCACCGGGTCCGCCCCGCACATTTCCAATGGGCCGCCGAGCACATTGCGGTCTGGATCGCGATGAATGTCCGAAGGGGTCATGCATCTTAATATAGCGGGTCAATCGAGCGGGCCGGCCTTGCGATTTGCGCCCCGCCGGTCCCGCCAGGTCTTCGCACCGGGCAGGCTGCGCGACTGCCTCAGGGCGGGCTCCGGCGAGGCGCAATCCTTGGACTATGGACGAGCCACGGCATTCACCGTGAAGCTCACCGGCGCCAGCGTCCCGAACTGGAAGCGGAACGTGTTCGTACCCGGCGCGGGCCCGAGCGTCACCGGAATGCGAATCGCACCCAATGAGCCCGGCACGGGCGAGGGCGCTCCAATCCGCCCGCCGCCGGCCACCACCGTACCCTGGAACTGCAACTGCGCCGGGTCGGTGATCGTGATGCCGGCGCTGTCGGTCACCAGGTAGAACAGCCAGCCCTCCGTGCCCGGATACATCGCCGTGCCCGCCGGCTCGTTGTAGTACTCGGCGAACGGCATGCCGTCACTGAGCATCGCCGAGATGTAGGAACGCACCGCCGCCGGCACGCCCGAAGGAACGCCCAGCCAGTACGGCACCACCGTCACCACGCCATGCCCGGCCGTGCCCTCAACCAGGATCATCCCCTGATACTCACCCGGCTCCAGTCCCGTGGCATGCCAGCGCGGGTACACCGCCACCGTTTTACCCGGCTCTACCGTCACCGTGAGCGTCTCCGCGCCACGCGCCACGCAGGCCGCATCGCCCAGCGGACACATCGACGGCATCTCCATGATCTTTAGCGCCGGAGCACCATCGAAGGGCACTGACCTCAGCGTGTACGTCTCCAGCGCCGTCCCCAGGTTGGTGAGCGACAACCCGCGATGCTGCGAGATGTTCCTCGCCGCTACGCCATAGCTGAGCGAGTGAGGATAGACGGCCAGCGTGTTCTTCAGCGCCGCCGCCAGGTTCAACTCGCCCGCGCCCGCGTCCATCACACGCGCCACGCTGCCATCGGCCAACATCAGCGGCGAGGACGTGTTGATGATCAGCGAGCGATACTGGTCGCTGGTCAGTCCGGGCCGCTTGCTCTTCAGCGCCGCCAGCGCCCCTGATACGGTCGCAGTGGCGAAACTCGGCGTCACCGTCGGATACCGTGTCCCATACCCCGACGTCGAATAGAACATGCCCGACGCGTTCGTCTTCTGGCCCGGCACATAGCGCGGATCGCCCACCGCCACCAGGTCCGGTTTGATGCGATGGTCAAACGTCGGCCCGCGACCGGAGTAGGAAGCCACCAGGTTCGTCGCCAGCGGATAGGCGACACCGTCAAACTGCACCGTCAGCGCCACCGGTCCTTTGGCAATCGCATCCAGCAACGCGCGGCCGTCATTGAAACCCACCACCACGCCGCCCAGCGCAGCCGTGCCGCTGAGAAAACGCGCCGGAGCCGTGGCCGCATTCGCCGTATGGAAGATGGCGCCGCGTGCGCCCGCCGCCTCCAGGTTCTTCAACTTCACCTCGGGCGTGCAGCCCGCGAAATTGGCGACCACTACAAAGCCAGCCACAATGCCCGCCGGCAACGCCTGACACGCGCTTCCGGTGGCGTCCACCGCCGTCAGGTCAAAGCCGGGTCCCGTCACCTGCTCCGGCAGGTCGAGGCTTCCCGTGAACCAGCGGTTATTGCCCGCAAACGCCTGCACCGCCGTCCCCGCGCCATAGCGAACCGCGCCCGCGAATAGCCGCGAATTCGGCGTACCGCCCACAGTCACCACATCCTCGGAAACCGGCGGATCCATCAATGTGCCGCGCGTCGGGCCCAGCGGCCCCGTCGCCGTCACCACGATCATGCCCGCCCGCGTCACCCGCTCCATCGCCGCGCGCAGGGCCGACCGCACGTCCTCCACCGGACCATTCGTGAACATGAAGCTGATATTCACAATGTCCATGCCGTCTTCCACCGCCGCGTCGAGCGACTTCACGATGGCGATCCCCGACGCCGCCGTGTAGATACCCAGCCACGCTTTCGGCGCGACGCCGGAGAGGAAGCCATACGGCGCCTGGTGCGGCGTTCCCGCCACCACAGCCGCCAGCGCCGTTCCATGCCCGGTCGCGTCGGCCACCGTCTCTGTCGGCAGCGGCTCGCGGCCCGAAGCCAGCGGTGTGAAGTGCCGCGCCACGATCACCTTGCCGTTGGTCAACGCCAGGTTGGCCGGCGTGTTGGCGCGCGGAAATCCCGGCGGCGCTTTCATGCCAGCATCCTGGAAGGCCGGGTGGTCGGCCACAATGCCGCTGTCGATGATGGCCACCTTCACGCCCTCACCGGCCAATTCGCGCCCCCCCAACCAGCGCCAGGCCTCGGGGATTCCATTCATCTCCAGCGCCTTGTCGCTGGCCGGAATCGCCTCACAGTCGCCGTAGACCGCCCGCACGCCCGGCACGCGCCGCAGCGCCGCCACACGATCCTCGGCAATGGTGATGATGAGGCCGTTGAGCGCGTTGTCGAGCGGCGCCACCACCCGCGCCCCCATCGCCGCCATCACTCGTCCCAGCGCGGTCTTCTGCCTGAGCAGAACGGCAAGCTGCGCCCGCGCCTCCCCCGTCACGGCCATCTCCGGCCGCGCCAGCGCCCCCATCGGCTCTCCATCCAATTCCACAACATAGGTTCGCCGCACCGATTCCCCCCACAACGGAAAGGCCATCAGCGCAGCCAATAACAACGAGTATCGAAGTTTGCTGTTCATAGTGCGAAGCTCCTTACAGGCGCAGGTCAGCGCCTCCGCTCTCGTCTATACGCCCGAACCCCTCCGCAGCCATCACGACATCTCGCGCCAAGGCCACGCCAACTTGCGCCAAGGGCAGGGAACTCCCGCGCCAACCCGCGCGAACACCGGCAAGCACC
>JAFLBB010000079.1:0-3432 GCA_017304135.1 Acidobacteriota bacterium
GGGTGGGGGGGGGGGAGGTGGGCGGGGGCGGCGCGGGCGTCGTCGGTTTCGCCGTTGCCGTGGTTGTAGGTGCCTTGGGAGAGGTTGACGCCGCGGTAATTGAAGCGGAGGACGACAGCGCCGGCTTTGCGGAGTGCGCGAGCGAGGCGGTAGACGACTTTGTTGTGCATGGTGCCGCCATGTTGGGGGTGGGGGTGGCAGACGAGGGCGGCAAAGCGGGGGGCGGCGTGTTCGGGCTCTTCGAGAAGAGCTTCGAGGCGTCCGGCGGGGCCGGGGAGCATGAGGGTTTCGATGGCGCGGGCGGGGGCGGGGTTCGAGGCAGTCTTGGACATGACTAAACGCCCCTCCGGTTGCCGTAGAGATCGACGTGGAGGCGGGGGCAGTAGCGGTAGCCGTGCTCTTTGCAGAGTTCGCTGACCCAGGGGGCGCGTTCGGCGAGGGCTTCGCGGGTGGTGCCTTCGGGCATGAGCAGGACGCGGTGGCGGGGGGCGGCGAGGGCGGCGGCGAGGGCTTGGATTTCGGGGAGGTCGTCGGGCGAGGCGATGACGAACTTGAGCTGGTAGTCGCAGAGGGCGGCGAGGGACTTCATGGCGTCGTAGTTGAGGCGGAGGCGTTCGTGCTGAAGGGCGAAGCGGCCGGCGTCGCGGGTGTGGGGTGTGCTGTTGGAGAGCTTGGGGGAAAGGGACATGAGGTCGCAGGCGAGGCCGGCGGGGGCGACGGTGGCGGCGGTTTCGATGGTGATGTGCTGGTTGAGTTCGCGGAGGCGCTGGGTGAGGGCTGGGGCGTCGGGGGCGATGAGGGGTTCGCCGCCGGTGAGAACAACGTGGCCCCGCGAGTGTTCTTCGACGTAGGCGCAGATGTCGTCGAGTGAGAGTTCCCTGCCCTCAGGCTGCCAGCTTGTGTAGGGGGTGTCGCACCAGGCGCAGCGGAGGTTGCAGAAATTGGTGCGGATGAAGACGCTGGGGACGCCGGCGAGGATTCCTTCGCCCTGGATGGAGTAAAAGAGCTCGGAGATGTTCATGCGGCGGGGCTCCTGTGGGCACGCGCACGTTCGGGCAGTGTGCGGGCGAGGAAGAAGCCGGCGATGGGGAAGACGAGGAGCGAGAACATCACTTGGTGAAGCGAGAGGTGGTCGGCAGCGAAGCCGGCGGCGGGGACGAAGAGGAAGCCGGCCGCGCCCCAGGCGAAGCCCATCATCAGCGCCGAGACGGTACCGGTTTGGGAGGGGACGAGCTCCTGGGCCATGACGAGGTTGACGGGGATAGTGAAGAGCAGGATGAGTCCGCCGACGGCGAGGGAGAGGGCGGCGAGGGGTCCGGTGGTGGTGAAGAAGAGGGCGAGCGGGGGGACGCAGCCGAGCATGGAGATCATGATGACGCGGCGTCCGCCGAGGCGGTCAGATAGCCAGCCGCCGGCGAAGCCGCCGAGGGCGCCGGCGGCGAGGTAGAGGGTGAGCAGGGCGTTGGCGTGTGTGTAGGCGACTCCGCGTTCCTGGGTCAAATAGAGCGGGAGGAACTGGGCGTACACGATTTGCACGATGGAGCGGATGAAGACGCACAGGTAGAGGATGAACAGCGGTTTCCAGACGGCGCGGAGGGCAGGCCAGTCGATGCCTCGGCCGCGGGAGGCGGAAACGGGAGCTTCGGGGAGATAGAGGAAGAGGAGCGCCGTGAGGAGGAGGCCGCCGGTCATGGCAAAGGGGAGGCGGTGGAGTCCGAATTGCGTGATGACGAAGGAGAAGACGGTGGGTCCGAGGGCCATGCCCATGGTGCCGGAGCTGATAAAGAGGGCCATCGAGCGGCCTTTGTTGGTGACGACGCCGGAGCCGGCGCGGGCCGAGGCCTGGGGGTGGAAGCTGGCAACACCAGCGCCGCCGAGGACGGCCAGGAGGAGGAGCACGGGGTAGCTGGGGGCAGTGGCGAGGAGGGTGAGGAAGATGCCGGCGACTGCGGGGGCGAGGACGGTGAAGAGGCGGGAGTGGAAGCGATCGGCGAGGTAGCCGTAGAGAGGTTGGGAGACGGAGGAGGAGACGAGGAGGAGTCCGGCGGCGAAGCCGGCTTGGGCGAGGGAGAGACCGAGGTTGCGGACGAGGAGGGGTTGGAGGGCGGAGAGGGCGGAGGCGTAGAGATCGATGAAGAAGTGGGCGGCGCAGAGGAGGGTGAGCGAGGCGAGCGAGGCGCGGGTGGCAGAGTTGGACACGCCGGGCGCGGTGGTTGTGGCGAGGGAGGACAAAGAGAATTTTATTTTACGGGAGTGTGGGGCGGGCTGGAGGGATGGCATGGAGGGGCGCTGACAGTGGACGGGGGAATGAACGCGTGATTTGATAGACGGCATGACTTGGACGCGAAGAAGCTGGTTGGCGGCGGCGGGCGCACCGGGGCTGCTGCTGGGGCAGAAGGCGGCGGCGGAGAGGCCGAATGTGTTGTTCATCGCCGCCGACGATATGAACAACGCGCTGGGGTGTTACGGGCACACTGTGGTGAAGTCGCCGAACCTGGACCGGCTGGCGGCGCGGGCGGTGCGGTTTGACCGGGCGTATTGCCAGTATCCGGTGTGCGGGCCGAGCCGGGCGTCGCTGATGACGGGGCTGCGGCCTGATTCCACGAAGATCTTTGACAACAACATTGCGGTGCGCGAGACGATGCCGGATGTGGTGACGCTGCCGCAACTGTTCCGCACGAACGGGTGGCGGAGTGTGCGCGCGGGCAAGATGTACCACATGGATGTGCCGGGGTCGGTGGGGACGAACAAGTGGGACGATCCGCCGAGCTGGGATGTGGCGATCAGTCCGCCGGGGGCCGAGCAGCGGACGGTGGGCGAGGGGCGGAACATCACGGAGGGGAAGCGGGCGCGGTGGGATGCGATTGCGTTCCAGGGCGAGGGGAAGGACCAGGCCGACGAACGGGCGACCGAGATCGCGCTGGAGACGATCGCGGCGGGCGGGGGGAAGCCTTGGTTTCTCGGGCTCGGCTATTTGCGGCCGCACTTGCCGCATGTAGCGCCGGCGCGGTTCTTTGACCTGTATCCGCTGAGCGCGATTGCCGCGCCGCGGAATCCGGCGGGGGATCTGGACGACATTCCGCTGGCGAGCGAGATGGCGATCAACACGCGGGCGCGGGACATGGGCGGGATGAGCGAGGGGGACAAGCGCGAGGCGATCCGGGCGTATTATGCATCGGTTTCGTATATGGACTGGCAGGTGGGGCGGGTGTTGGATGCGCTGGAGAAGAGCGGGCAGGCGGAGCGGACGGTGGTGGTGTTCTGGGGCGACCACGGGTGGCATTTGGGGGAGCATCACCGGTGGCACAAGCGGAGTTTGTTTGAGGAGTCGATGCGTGCGCCGCTGATGATTGCGGCTCCGGGGCGGAAGGGGAACGGGAAAGCGTGCCGGTCACTGGTGGAGTTTGTGGACATCTATCCGACGGTGGCGGA
>JAFLBB010000079.1:3468-22660 GCA_017304135.1 Acidobacteriota bacterium
TGCGGGGGCCGGGGAATTTGGAAGGGCAGAGTTTGCGGCCGCTGCTGGATGATCCGTCGCGGAGGTGGAAGCAGGCGGCGTTCAGTGTGGTGACGTCGCCGGGGGGAATCAAAGGGAGCGCGGCGGTGACGGAGCGGTACCGCTATATCCGCTGGACGGGGCCGCATCCGGATGAAGAGCTCTACGACAGGGAGAACGATCCGCGTGAGTTTACCAACCTGGCGCGGCTGAAAGGACACGAGGCGCCGCTCGAGCGGATGCGGGGCGTTTTGGATGCCGGATGGCGGGGGGCGAAGGCGAAGCTATAGCTGGGCGCGAATTCGGTGTATAGTATGAGGCAATCGAAAGCGCTTGTCCTCGTACTGGATCGGGCCGGCGCTGGGACTGGAGGAGACAGACTCATGCGTACCGATCGGCTTGCCCCGGCGGCCAAACTTGGTGTGTTCATTCAGAGTGCGGTTCTGGCGTGGGTGGTGGCGCAGCAGCCCGCCCAGGGAGCCCTGCTCAATGGCAGTTTTGAAGATAGCTTGGCGAACCCCTATATCGGTGAGGTGATTCCGGGATGGGGCGTGAGCGGCTATTTGCCGTGGTCGTGCGTGGCGCAGAATTCGGGGCCGTACCCGTGCGGTGGAGTGGGGGAGACAGATACGGAGTTTCCGGCAACGACGGCGGCGGGACCGCGGGCGTACCGGAATGGGGCCAACGGCGATTTCCCGCGCGATCCGAACAATCCGAACAACGAGACGAATTCGATCTACGAAGCGACGTGGGCCGACATCGTTAACTTGAACTACAACTACCTTTCGCAGAGCATCGTGACGGTGCCGGGCGGATCGTATTTACTTGAGTTTCAGTTGCAGGCGTTGTTTGCGCGGCAGCCCTACTACGGGTTTTGGGTGGTGATCGACCAGACGCCGGTGGCGAACCTGTCGGCCAGGACGCAAGCGAACCCTGTTTTGCGCACGGACACGGCGAACCAGTGGGCGGCGTTTTCGATTCCGTTCACTGCGACCGGCGCGGTGACCGAGATCGGATTTGCCTCATTTGTGGAGTGCAACGCGGTGGGGTGCGACATTGACTTGTATTTGGACAATGTGAGCTTGAGCGAGACGGCGGCGGCGGTGCCGGAACCGGGAGCGGGTGGTATGGTGGCGTTGGGTTTGCCGCTGTTGTTGTGGTGGGCGAGACGGCGGCGGTAGGGCACGGAATTTCTGCTTGTGAACTCTCATTAGACCCTGTTCACCTGGGCGGTGGATGTGTATAATTTAACCGCTTCACAAGGCGCGGACTGGCGCCACAGGGGGTTGAATGATGAGGACGACTGGCTTTGTTTTGATGCTGTGCGCGTTGCCCTATAGCGCCTACGCCCAGGAGGCGCGCGGTTCGATCATCGGGAAGATAACGGACCCGACAGGGGCGATGGTGGCGGGGTCGACGGTTCGGGCGGTGAACCTGGCCACGAACTCGCCGGTGACGACCAAGACCAACGAGTCGGGGAACTATGAGGTTCCCTATCTGTTGCCGGGAATGTACAAGGTGACAGTGGAGATGGCGGGGTTCAAGCAGGCGGTGCGCGACCAGATTGAGTTGCGGGTGGCGGACCGTTTGACGCTGGACTTTCAGATGGAGATCGGCAACGTGGCCGATTCGGTGGTGGTGACCGGGGAGACGCCGCTGTTGGAGACAGCGACGGCGGGGATTGGGTTAGTGATGGACGAGCGGCGTGTGGCGGACTTGCCGGTGGTGGGCGGGAATCCGTTTTACCTGGCGCGGCTAACGGCGGGGGTGATGTCGAACGGGGGCACGTCGGCGGGCAACGCGATGGACAACGCGGCGGCGACGGGCGTGATTGTGAACGGCACGCGGGGCGGGTCGAGCGAGGTGATGGTGGATGGTTCGCCGAACATGACCAACCGGGCGGCGGCATTTTCTCCGCCGCAGGATCTGGTGCAGGAGTTCAAGATTCAGACGGCGACCTATGACGCCTCGATCGGGCATGCGGCGGGGGCGATGACCAACGTGAGCATGAAATCGGGCGGGAACACGCCGCATGGGACGGCGGATTTCAACGATTCGCGGGTGCGGGCGATTCCGTGGTTCACGAACCGGTTTCTGGCCGATCCGGCGACGGTGTTGACGCCGCAGCAACGGGCGGCGGCGGTGCCGACGTGGCTGCACCAGAGGGCGAGCGTGACGATGACGGGTCCGGTGTGGATCCCGAAGGTATACAACGGCAAGAACAAGACGTTTTTCACGTTCGGTTGGGAAGATACGACGATTAAGAGGAACCTGTCATTCACTGGGACGGTGCCGACCGAGGCGCAGCGGCGGGGCGATTTTTCGGCGCTGCTGGCGTTGGGTTCGCGGTATCAGGTGTACGATCCGTTCACGATCGCGGCGGCGGCGGCGGGACGGTTTTCGCGGTTGCCGCTGGCGGGCAATGTGATTCCGTCGAGCCGGATCGATCCGGTGGCGGCGAAGATTGTGGGCTTCTATCCGCAGCCGAATCAGCCGAATCAAAATGCTGAGCAGCGGAACAATTTTTTCAACACGCAGAAGATCGACCGCGAAAACTACACATACACGAGCCGGGTGGACCACTCCTTCGGGCAGAACAACCGTTTTTTCGTTCGCATGTTCAACCAGCAGCATGATAACTACACGGACTCGCTCGGGACGATTACGAACATCGATTTACTGGACCGGACGGGTTGGGGCATCGTGGTGGACGACGTGCATGTGTTCAACCCCGGGCTGCTATTGAACCTGCGGTATGGCGTGACGTATCAGAGCGACATTGCCGGACGAGGGAGCCAGGGATTCGATCTGACGACGCTGGGGTTGCCGGGTTCGCTGGTGAACGAGATTGCGTCGAAGCTGGGCACGGCGGGCATTGCGTTTCCCAACGTGCAAGTGGACGGCGGGGCGTACACGGCGCTGAGCAATAACGGCGGGACGACAGGTTCAACGAACTACCATAACGCGAGCGCGATTTTGACGCGGATCGCCGGGGCGCACAGTACAAGGATGGGCGCCGAGTACCGGTTGCAAAAGGAGACGGGATTTAATTTCGGAAACGTGGCTCCGCAATTTCTGTTTGCGCAGGCTTATACGCGCGGGCCGCTGGACAACTCGCCGGTGGCGCCGATTGGACAGGGCATGGCGTCGATGCTGTTCGGGATTCCGACAGGCGGGTTGATTTCGAACAATGCCTCGAGGGCCGAGGAGTCGAGCTACTGGGGGCTATATCTGCAGGACGATTGGCGCGTGACGCCGAAACTGACGGTGAACCTGGGGCTGCGGTGGGAGTATGAGACTCCGACGGTGGAGCGGTACAACCGGTCGATTCGGGCGATTGATCTTGAGACGGCGAATCCGATCAGCGCGCGAGCGGCGGCGGCCTATGCACAGGCGCCGATTCCGCAGGTGCCAGTATCGGCGTTCCGGACGCTGGGCGGGTTGACGTTTGCGGGTGCGGGCGGCACTCCGCGCGGGTTGTGGAATGGCGATAAAAACAACTTCGCGCCGCGCGTGGGGCTGGCGTATATGGTGAACAAGCAGACGGTGGTTCGGGCCGGGTATGGCATCTTCTTTGACGTGCTCGGTGTGGACCGAGGCGGCGTCAACCAGGGTGGCTTCAACCAGCCGACGAACCTGATTCCGACGTTGGATAACGGGGTTACGTATGTGGCGACGCTGCGCAATCCGTTCCCGAACGGGATTGAGGTGGCGCGCGGCGCGGCCGACGGGCTGGCGACGTTTCTGGGACGCGGGCTGGGCGGCTTTTATGACAATGCGTTGAATCCTTATATGCAGCGCTGGTCGTTATCGGTGCAGCGCGAGTTGCCGGGGCGGGTGGTGGCCGATGTCAGTTATGTGGGCAACCGCGGGACAAAGCTGGCCGTGGACCGCAATTTGAACGCCGTGCCGAGGGAGTATCTGTCGACGTCGGCGCAGCGGGACCAACCGGTGATTGATTTCCTGAGCCGGCAGGTGTTGAACCCGTTCTTCGGGATGGCGGAGTTCAATGGGACGGGCCTGAGCGGGCGCAATGTGGGCGTGTCGCAACTGTTGCGGCCGTATCCGCAGTTTGGCGACATCACGGTGGCGTTTCCGGCTGGCTACAGCTATTACCACTCGTTGCAAGTGTCGGTGGAGAAGCGGATGTCGAGCGGGTTTACGGTGCAGTCGGCGTGGACGTGGTCGAAGTTCATGGATGGCGCGAGCTACCTGAATGAGATCGATGACCGGACGACAAAGGTGGTGTCGGACCAGGACTTCACGCATAGGTTTGTGATCAGCGGCATCTATGAGCTGCCGGTCGGCATGGGGCGAAAGTGGTTCAACGCAATGCCGGCGGTGGCCGAGCATGCCTTTGGCGGGTGGCAGTTGCAGGCGTGGTATGAGGGGCAGACAGGCGATGCGCTGGGCTTTGGCAATGCGATCTTCAATGGGAATCTGCAGGATATCGAGCTGCCGTTGAGCCAGAGAACGGAGTTGCGGTGGTTCAACACGGAGGCCGGGTTCAACCGCAACAACACACAGCAACTGGTGAACAACATCCGCACGCTGCCGCTGCGATTTAACGGGGTGCGAGCGGATGGGATCAACAACCTGAACCTGTCGGCGTTCAAGCGTGTGCGGATCAAGGAGCGGGCGGCGCTGGAGTTCAGCTTCGAGACGTTCAACACGCTGAACCATGTGCAGTTTGGCGCGCCCAACACGGCGCCGGTGAATGCGGCGTTCGGTTCGATCACGGGCGAGAAGGGCCACGGGCAGCGGCAGCTGACGGTGGGGGTGAAGTTGAAGTATTGAGTTAGCGCGCCGCGCCGGTGGCCTGCGGGCCCTGGCGCTGGGGGCGCGGGGGCGGGACGTAGTTGATGAGATCGTCGGCTGGTTTGTGGCCGGCCCAGGCGATGGCGCGGAGCAGGGTGCGCTGGATCTGGTAATTGGAGAAGTTCGCGTAGACGTGGCCTTGCATCCAGACGAAGGCGCGGGCGGGCTGGCCGCCGGAAAGGGTGTGTTCGTAAGTCCAGATTTGAGGGACCTGTTCGCCTTTGTGATCGCCGGCGCTGCGGGTGGGGGCGATTTCGGCGGTGGCGAGGACGTGGATGCCGGGGTCGCGGGCGAGGGTGAGATTGAAGAAGGATTCGTCGAAGAGGGTGAGCGCCGACATGTCCTTCATGATGGGGTGGGCTGAGTCGGCGACGGTGTAGGGGACGGGGGCATCGAGCGTGTAATTGACCTCGCCGTGTTTCTTGGCGCCGCCGAGGAAGCGGGCGAAGTAGGCGGGGTCGGGTCCGCAGAGGGAGTCATGGAGGCTGACGAGGCCGCCGCCGCGTTTGACGTAGGCTTCGAGGGCGGATTTCTGCTCATCGGTGAGGTAACCGGCGTCGCCTTTGTAGATGATGACGACGTCGGTGTTTTGCAGAGCCGCGGGGCTGGGGAAGTGGAGCGCGCCATCGACAACGGCGCCGCGTTCGGTGAGGAGCTTACTCCAATCGGCGAGGAACTGCGGATAGTCGTGCTGTCCGGCGGAGTGGGACTTGAGGCCGGTCCAAAGGAAGACGCGCATGCCGTTGGGATTCTGACCTTGGGGGCGCGGGGCGGCGGGCGGCGGGGCGGGCTGCGCGAAGACGGGAACGCTCAGAGCAAGGGCAAGCGTGGCGGATAGGATCGTGGCGGTGCAAATGGGGTGCATGACTCTCAACCTGTGTCCGGATATGCTATCGAACTTTTATCTGTAAAAGGGCTGCCAGGTAAGCCAGCGGGGGCCGTAGTGGGGCGCGGGCTGGCCGAGTTCGAGGGCGCCGAGGTCCGGGGCGCGGCCGGTGAATGTGTCGTTGATGGTGGGCAGGGGTTGGGCGGCGTCGATGGCTTGGGAGCCGGGGCGGAGGCGGAAGTTGAGGTCCATGGCATGGTAGACGGCGTGGCGCTTCTGGGGCGCGGGGTCGGGCGGGGTCATCTTCTCGAAGACGTCGAAGTCGAGTTCGACGCCGTGGGTTTCCTGGCCGGTGGCGGCGCGGAGTGCGGCGAGAGTGGGGAAGAATTTCCAGTCTTCGGGTTTGTTGTAGTAAAGCGTCTGGCCGGGCTGGGTGGGGGCCATCCAGTTGTACTGAGCATCGACGCCGCGGTTGGGTCGGAAGCCGTTGTAGTCGGAGCTGTAGGTGGAAGTGGCGTTGGCCCAGGTCATGATGCCGCGGTTGGGGGTATCGCGGCCGAGGAATAGATTGTTGCGCCAGTGGACGTTGCCGTTGGGGCTGCGGACGGATTGTTCACCGATCAAGGTGTTGTGGTACATGAGCAGGCCAGCGGGTCGGGCATCGAGCTTGAAGTCGGTGCCGGATTGGACGTGATAGAGGAGGTTGCGGAAGAAGTAGACGGGTCCGCCGAAGATGGGCTGCGAGCTGTAGCCGCCGTGGAAGGCGTTGACGCCGCGGTTCTGGTAGACGCGGATGTTGTGGGCGCCGCCGTCGGTTTCGACGAAGTCGTCGTTCGACATGTGCATGTCGTTGTTGTGGATGTCGATGGAGGAGGCCTGGCGATCGGGGTCGCTTTCGGGCGTGCCGTAGGTGGAGATAGCGATGGCGTCGTGGAAGTAAGCGATGGCGTTGTGGGCGATGACGTGGCCGGGGCCGTACACTTTGACGGCGTAGTAGCTGGTGAGCAGATGGGAGGAGTAGGGGCCGATGTCGCCCCAGCGGGGGCCGGTCCAGCCGAGGAGGCGGAAGCGGTCGTCGCGGCCGAGGAAGAGGTTGTCGGCGATGTAGAAATCAGAGGAGCCGGCGTATTCGGTCCAGACGCCGAAGCCGATGTTTTCGAAGCGGCAGTTTTTGACGGTGAGGTTGGTGGCGCCGGTGAGTTCCTTTTTGCCGGCGAGGATGGCGACGTCGGTGTTGCGGAAGGTGAGGCCGTCGAAGATGTGGTGGGTGGTGCCGATGACGTCGAAGAGGATGTGGTTGCCGGCGCCGTCGAAGATGACCTCGCCATCGCCGGCTGCTTTGATGGTGATGGGCTTATCGGCGGTGGCTTTGAGGGTGAGGTTGAAGGTGCCGTCGAAGGGGGCGGCGAGGGGGTCGACGTAGTTGAGGCGTTCGGGGCGATAGAGGCCGGCGTGGACGAGGATGGTGTCGCCGGGCTTGGCTTTGCCTTCCCAGACGACGCTCCAATCGCCGAGGCCCGCTCCATAGTAGGCTTCGAGAACGCCGGTAAAGGCGGGTTCCTGACGCGGGCCTTTGTGTTCGGGCGAGTAGACGTGGAGGGTGCGGCCGCCGGTGTAGGGCTGGGGCTCGGTGCGCGTGCGGACCTTGACGGTTTGCGTGGCCGTGCTGGTGACGCCGTCGGGATCGGTGAGCGTGAAGCGGCATTCGTACTCGGTGCCGGGGGTGAGGTTGAGGATGGAACCTGCGAAGCCGTGGGGGACGATGTACTTGAGGTTTTCGCGGTCGCGGCCGATTTGTTCGCCGCCGATGCGGAGGAGGGGGAGGGCGTTGCGCCATTGGGATTCGCCGGCGGCGCGGAACTGGACGGCGACTTGCGCGTTGCGGTTGGCGTCGCCGGAGATGGCCCATTCGAAGCCGAGGTTGTGGAGCGTGGGGTGTTCGACGTGGAAGCGTCCGGGGGTGGTGGCGTTCTGCGCAAGTGCGGGCACGGCGGCGCAGAGGGCGGCGAGGAGGAGGGTGCGGGTGGCTGGCATGGCTGGTTTCACGACTGGTACAGCATATATCAGCGAGGGCGGAGGTGGCGGGGTGTGAGCAGCGGCTTATTCGGAGATGCAGAGTGGCTTCGCGCGCCGTCGCTTCGGGTCACAATTGCCCGGAGAACATGGCTCGAGCGTGATGGGACCGTAGGTTCTCTCGACACCGGACTTGGCGCCATAGCCGAAGCGTTCGATTGGATAGAAGCCTGGGTGCGTGACGCGAATTCCATAGCCATCTGGATTCAGCTCAGAGAATCGGAAGTATCCCCATGCGCCGGTCTGAGTTGTGCCGCAGACCCTCGTGGGACTGCAGAGCAACTCAACGCGTGCTTGGGAGATTCGGCCTATACTCGCACTGCGCGCCGATGTCGTCACGTCGACGCTTCCGACGATGCTTCCCCGCGCGGAGAGATCTGGCAGGAAGTGAACCGACTCGATGCGTGGACGATCTGAGCATGGCTCGCCGACATCCAATTCGACGGAGGGCACTGCAGCCGGGTTGCCGTTTCGGATGGAAACGGGCTTCACCGACAAAGTGTGGAAGCCCGGGCAGGAGAGAGTGATCTCGTAGTCGCCATGGGGCAAGTTGCTGAACTCGTATCGGCCGTTGTGATCCGTGGAGGTCCGTTGCGGTTGAGACGGCTTTCCCCACGAGCGGAGGTCGACTTTAGCGCCGGAGATGGGGGCCCCGGTGACGTCGTGGACGTGGCCGGAGAGGCTTGCGACGGGCTGTGCGTAGAGAAGAAGCAGGTGCGTTGCGCAGGGAAGCAGCCACGTGGCGGAGAGGCCTCTAGGCATCGTGAGTTGAGCATAGCAATCGCGGCGCGCGAAGGGAATGTTGCGAACCATCAGGCTCGGGGTCGATTCGCTATTCTCGATGTGATGCGAATGATTGTGTGTTTGCTGCTCGCGCCAGTGTTGTTTGGGCAGGCGCTTCCCCGCCCCGGGTTTGTGCATGAGGCGCCGTTTGATCCGCGGACGGCGACGGGGAAGTATAAGCATCCGGCGTCGATCACGGAGCTGGACAACGGCGATTTGTATTTGACCTATTACGGCGGCGATGGCGAGTATGCGCCGAGCACGGCGGTGTATGGGTCGCGGAAGGGGAAGGGGTCGGCGCGGTGGTCGACGCCGGCGAAGCTGGCGCAGGACCCGTTTTATTCGGCGGGGAATCCGGTGGTGTGGCAGGCGCCGGATGGGTTGGTGTGGTTGTGGTATGTGGTGCGGCCGGGTGCGACGTGGTCGACGTCGCGGATTGCGGCGAAGGTGTCGCGCGATGGGGCACGGACGTGGTCGGATGCGTCGTTCATCACGTTTGAAGAAGGGACGCTGGTGCAGGCGGCGCCGATTGTGCCGGCGAGCGGGGAGTATCTGCTGCCGGTGTGGAAGGAGACGGGGCACGATACGGAGTTTGTGGCGGCGGATGCGGCGTCGTTCTTTCTGCTGTATGACCCGAAGACGCGGAAGTGGACGGAGTCGAGCCGGGTGCATTCGCGGGTGGGGAACATTGAGCCGTCGGCGGCGGAGTTGCGGCCGGGGGAGTTGGTGGCGTTTTGCCGGCGGGCGGGCGGCTATGGTGTGGGGGCGCAGGGGTATCCGGCGTATGTGGTGAGGACGGAGTCAAGGGATGGTGGGCGGACGTGGACACCGGGGGAGGAGACGGAGTTTCCGAATCCGAATGCGGCGGTGGCGTTGTTGAAGATGGCGTCGGGGAAGTTGCTGCTGGTGTTCAACGACAGCCTGGCCGAACGGACGCCATTGACGGCGGTGGTGTCGGGCGATGGGGGGAAGACGTTTTCGAAGAAGCTGAATTTAGCCGAAGGCAAAAACGACTACGCCTATCCGTACCTGATTCAGTCGAAGGACGGGATGGTGCACCTGGTGTATACGTCGCAGCGGCGCTCGACGGTGAACCACCTGACGTTTACCGAAGAAGCGCTGGAGAAGGCGCTGGCGGAGGCGAAGTAAGGGCGCGTGAGCTGACAGCGGAGCGGGACGCGCGTGGATGAGTGCGGGTACATCCCACCCGCGCAGGTTGTCCGGCCGGATTCCTGGATCGATCACAAGCGTTGAGAGAGGTGTGTATGGCTTCCAGGATTGGTGTGTTCGTATATGGGACGGCCGCGTATGCCGTCTTTCTGGCGACGTTTCTCTATGCCCTCGGCTTCGTGGGCAATTTTGTGGTGCCGAAATCGATTGACTCGGGGGCGGCGATGCCGTTTGGCACGGCGCTGCTGGTGAACGCGGGGCTGCTGGCGGCGTTTGCCGTGCAGCATAGCGTGATGGCGCGGCGGCCGTTCAAGCGGATGCTGGCGCGAGTGATTCCAGAGGCGGCCGAGCGGAGCACGTATGTGCTGGCATCGTCGCTGGCGCTGATTGCGATGTTCGCTTACTGGCAGCCGATGGGGGGTGTGGTGTGGTCGACCGATGATGCGGTGTTGTCGGCGATGCTGTACGCGGGTTTCGCGATGGGGTGGATGATTGTGCTGGCGAGCACGTTCCTGATCAACCATTTTGATCTGTTCGGGTTGCGGCAGGTGTGGCTGTATCTGAAGGGCCAGCCGTACACGCATCTGCCGTTCCAGACGCCGGCGCTGTATCGTTACGTGCGGCATCCGCTGTATTTCGGCTGGCTGCTGGCGTTTTGGATGACGCCGGTGATGACGGTGGCGCACCTGTTTTTCGCGGTCATGACGACGGGCTACATTCTGGTGGCGATCCAGTTGGAAGAGCGCGACCTGATTACGCTGCATGGGGAGAAATACCGGCAGTATCGCGAGCAAGTGCCGATGATTGTGCCGGTGCGGGCAGCGATTCCGGCGGGGCAACCGGCGAGCGAGCGGCAGACGGCATAACGGGCTGTTCACACTGAGCGAGCGCCGGCCGATGAGAGGGGCAGGCCGGCGCTTGTGCGTTATGGCGGCGCCGGTTGCCGCTGTCGGCATCCGAGGGTAGGCGACGCGGAGATCCCACCCTTGTGAGGTGCCGTATGGTACATCGAAGCCGCATGTGCGCGGCGGCGTTCTGCTGGTTGTTAGGCGTTTCTGGCCTGTGGGCCGAACCGAACTGGAAGGTCGGGGGAAAGCCGCTGCAGATCCATGGATTTGCCTCGCAGGGCTTTGCGGTTTCCGACCACAACAACTACCTGACGATGCGGACGACGAGCGGGAGCTTTGCGTTCACCGATGCGGGGCTGAACGTGGCGATGCCGTTGACGGACAAGTTCCGCGTGGGAGCGCAGCTCTATGTGCGCAACGTGGGGGAATTCGGGCAAGGGCGTCCGCAGGTGGATTGGGCGGTGGCCGATTACCGGTTCGCGGACTGGTTGGGGATTCGCGGCGGGAAGGTGAAGACGGTGGTGAGCCTGTATAACGACACGCAGGACATGGTGTTTCTGCATCCATGGGCGTTAATGCCGGGCTCGTTGTATTCGGTGGATGCTCGGGGCGACACGATTGCGCACCTGGGGGCGGACCTGTATGGGACGATTCCGGCGGGCGATGCGGGCTCGTTAGCTTACACGGTATATGGAGGCAAGCGGCCGAGCGATATGCAGGGTGGGTTTGTGTATGGGCTGGAGACGTCGAGCCTGGTGACGACGCCGAGCGGGCCAGTGTATGTGGTGGCGATCGGCAAGCAAATCGATTCTTATAGCGGGCCGACGTATGGGGCGGATCTGCGCTGGAGCGCGCCGCTGCCGGGGCTGCTGCTGGGCGGCTCGTACATGAAGCTGGACACGACGATTCGCGGCTCGTACTTGAGCAACGGGCGGCCCTATGAGAACCATACGCTGCGCAACGATTTGATTGCGGCCTACGGGCAGTACACGTGGCGGCAGTTGGAGTTCACCGGAGAGTACCGCAAAGAGGTGAAGAACACGCTGTACAACTCGTCGAACGGGGCGATTGCGCCGCCGTCGCTGCGCAATTCGCGGGGCGGGTATGGGGCGGTGGTGTACCGGCCGGTGCGGTGGTTCGAGTGCGGGACCTATCACTCGCGATTTGTTCTGAACTGGGACCAGTATCATGGCGACCCGCGGAACCATGTGTTTGACCAGGCGTTCACGGCGCGGTTCAACTGGAAGCACGAGGTGCACCTGAAGGTGGAAGGGCACCTGATCGACGGGGCGATGATCAACAGCGGGCTGAACCGGGGCTTCTATGCGGCGAGCAATCCCAACGGACTGGAGCCGGAGATGAAGCTGCTCGTGTTGCGGCTGGGGTGGAACTTCTAAGGGGCGGTTTACTTGCCCTGGATGAGCCGCTCGATGAGGGTGGCGATGGTCTGGTGTTCGACGGCGCTGTTGAGGCGGAGGACGTTGGACATGAGAGCGACGAGGTAGACCTTGCCCTGGGATTCGACGATGGCGACCGAGTGCATGAGGTTGGTCTTGTTGCCGCGGTATTGGAGGCATTGAAAGCCGGGCTCGGCGGTGCACTGGAAGAGCGAGCCGCTCTTGAAATAGACGGGCACGTTGGCCAGGGCGGGTGAGGAGGAGTAGCGGTAGCGGGGACGGGCGAAGTAAATGAGGCGCTTCAGTTCGAGGCTGGACCAGGCGTCGACGAGCTTGCCCTGTTCCACTTTGACGAGCCAGCGGAGGAGTTCATTGGGGGTGGCGTAGGAGCCGGAGCCGGGGAAGATTTTGCCACCGCCGGTGGTGAAGAAGGTGCCGACGCGGAGCTTGTTGATGTCGAGGCCGCTCGAGGTGAGGGCGTCCTGCTGGGGGGCGAGCGAGCGGGCGATGCGTTCGGAGGCGGGGAGTGAGGCGAGCCAGGCGTCGGCTTGTTTGGGGCCATCGCCGGAACGCATTTGGGGATACTTCGCACCGTACTCGCGGAGCAGCACGGTCTCCTTCCACACCTGCGAAGCGGCGGCGTTGGAGCTTTGGCTGAGCATGTGGTCGAGCCACTCGTAGAGGTTGAACTTGTCGCCGGCTTCGAGACGGCGGTTGAGAATGGCGGGCTGGCCGTCGTTGTAGAAAGGGACGGTTTTGCCGTCGCGGTAGACGACGGGCTCGGCGGCAATGATGGTTTCGCGGAGGAGCTTTTCGCGGGCAGCGGTGTCGTTGGGGAAGATGCGCTTCAACTCGCCCATGGCGGCGGAGGCGACGAAGAGTTTGGCGACGCTGCCGGGGATGTACTGTTCGTCGGCGCGGAGGGCGGCGTAGCGCGGGGCCTTGGGATTGGTGATGTCGAGGAGGGCGATGTTGTAGCTGGTGTCGCGGCCGGCGAAGATTTTTTCGAGGCCGGCCTGAAGGGCGGGGTCGCGCGGGGTTTGCGGGGTGATGTCGTAGGTGTCGTTGGCGCCCTTGAGGTGGAGCTGGACGGCGGAGGATTCGAGCAGCGCGCCGGGGGGAAGCTTGATGGTCTGCTTGATTCTGCCGGCGTGGGAGAGGGCGTAGCCCTTGAGACGGCGGATGCCGGTACGTTCAAAGCCGTCGAGCGGGTAGGCGTGGAGGGCCTGGGCGGCGAGGAGGAGAGCGAGGGCGCGCGTCATTGATTCACCGCAGCGTCGAGTTTGACTTTGGAGGTGGAGCCGCGGCCTTCGAGGCGGGAGAGTTGCTGGAGCACGGCGACCTCCTGGTAGCGCACGAGGGGGCGGATCTGAAAGAGGCGAAGGACTCCTTTTTCGAAGCCGAACTCGATGTCCCAGGGGAGTTCACCGGCGACGGCGCCTTTGACGGGCGGGTACTTCTTCTGGACTTCGGAGACCATGGCGCGGAGCTGGGCGATTTCAGAAGCGTCGAGGAGGACATCGCTCTTGAGCGGGGGCAGATTGGCGAAGCCGCCGTTGGGCTGGACGACGCGGCGGTAGGTGACGCGGGCCTGCTGGAGCAGCTTCTCGGTTCCGTTGGGCAGCAGGAGGAGGCTTTCGGCGACACCGCCATCGACGACGGCGCTGGTGCCTTCGCTGACGTTGACGGTGGTCTCATCGCGGGCGCCGGATTCGAGATTGACGGTGGCGATGACGCCGCTCTTGTCGGAGGGCACGGTGCGCATGACGATGACGGAGGGGTAGACGCGGTCACTGCCGGTGAGGGCGCGGTTGCGCCATTCGAAGGCGCGGTCAGAGTAAGGCGAGGCCCAGACATCACGGATGGCAGCGAGGATTTTGTTGAAGCCGACGACGTTGGGAATGGTGCGGTTGAGGCCGGCGCCGGTGAATTCGGGAAGGTCCTCGGCATTGGTATCGCTGCGGACGAAGGCGCCGTAGGAGCCGTCGGGGCCGATGGCGCGCTCCAGCCCGTCGCGGAGTTCGCTGACGAACGCGGGGAGCAGGGGCATGGTGGTGATGGTTTTGCGCCACGCGGCGAGGTGAGGCTGGATGAACTTGTTGATCTCTTCGGCGGGGGCGTTGCGGGCGCGCATCTGTTCGACTTCGGCGAAGCGTTCGGTGATTTGTGCGCGGAGGGTTTTGCCGCCGGCATCGAGGACGCGGTCGATGTGGGCGTGGAAGACGCCGAAGGGGATGACGAGTCCGGGGGCGACCTCTCTGGGGAAATAGCCGGCGAGTTCGCCGAGGTTGGCGGCTTTCGGGCCGACGAGCGCGCCGGAGTCGGTGGCCTTTAGGGAACTGAGGACCAACATCTGGCGGTTGGCGAGGTTGAGCCTGGAGGTGTCGAGAGGAATGCGGGCGCGCTGGGCGGTGGCGGGCTGGTTGAGCCAGAGCTTTTTTTCGTCAGCGGTGAGTGTGGCGGTGTCGCGGAGGATGACCACCTGGCGGGGCGTCACGGCATAAAACACTTCCTTCTCGTTGTGGTGTTCGAGTTGATCGAGCAGTGAAGAGGGCACGGTGGCGTTGGGAATGCCGAGGTTGGCGGCGAGAATCTGGGTGTGGGAGAGGGCGTTGCCGCTGTCGAGGGTGAGGATGCCGGCGACGGGCTTGAGGTCGGAGACGGTTTCCGGGAGGACGTAGATGCCTTTGGGATCGAGGTTGCCGGCGGCGTCGAGGGGATCGCGGATGATGCGGAGTTTACCGACGGCGACACCGGGGTTGAGGCCGGCGACACCGGCGGCGATGGGGGAGCCGAAGACGGAGTGGACGATGCCGGCGGAGTGGTTGGCGTCGCGGGCGAGGGTGTCGAGGGCGGCAGTCATGGGAAGGGCGACGGAGCTGCGGAGGAGGTGATCGACAATGGAGGTGGCGAGGGGTTCGACGGAGGCCCAGTGGCGGCCGACGGGGCCGAAGTCGCGGGCGACGGTGGCGCGGGACCACTCAGCGGCGCGTGAAAGGTATTGGGCGATGCGGCGCCAGGCTTCGGGGTCCCATTCGGCGCGGGAGACAGCGAGGCCGAGTTCGGCGTGGAGGGCGTCGTACTGGCGCAGGGAGAGCAGGCCGGCGCCGGTGGCGAGGGCGAACCAGCGGCGCTGGAGGGACATGAGTTCGCGGCGCATGGCGGCCTCGGGGCGCTTCATGGTGAAGGCGTGTTCGAGGATGGCGGCGTTCCAGTCGAGCAGGGTGAGGTTGGCGGTGCCATTGGAGGAGGATTCGACCGCGCGGCGGATGGCGAGACTGGCTTCGGAGGCCTGTTGGAGCCAGTCGTTGTTATTGGCAGCGGCGGCGAGTTTCTGGGCGGTGTCCTTGAATTCGGCGGGGAGCTTGGGGATGGCTTGCGTGGAGTCGCGGCCCTGGTATTGCTCACGGAGTTTGGTGAGCAGCTCTTCGAGGAGGGGCGTGGAGGCGGCGGGGATGCGTTCGAGTTTGGAATACTCCTCGACGCGGGCGATGTCGGTGACGCTGGGGACGGAGTGGATTTTGGCGCGTACGGGCTGAAAGCGGGGGTCGAGATCGGCAAGGGCAGTGGCGAGGTTGCGGACACGTTTGACGCGGCTGTCGGCAACGCCGTGGGGGAGTGTGGCGACGAGCTGCTGGGCGAGGAAGTAGTTCTTGCGGGTCCAATCGCTGTTGGCGAGAAGGCGCGTAAGGAGGGCGCGGCCGGCCTTCTCTTCGTCTTCAATCTGGCGGGCGCCGCGGTAGCTGACGGCCTTGGTATAGATCCAGCCGCGTTTGGCTTCGGCGAGATAGACCTCAAGGATGACTTCCTTGAGACGCCAGTGGTCGCGGGCGGGGTCGAGGGCTTGTTCGAAGGGAAGTGCGGTGAGGATGGTGCCGACATCGATGCCCCAGGCGCCGAGTTGTTTGGCCTGCGGGGTGAGCTCGGCGTATTGGACGCCGCCGCCGCGTTCGCGGCAGGGCACTCCAGCGGGAGGCAGGACGGAGCCATCCTTGCACCACCAGCGGATTTGCAGATAAGGGCCCTTGGGGCTGGCCTCAAACTGTTTCAGGATGCGTGTGGCCTGCTGGACCTGTTGCGGAGTGAGGGGCTCGACGAGCCCGTCGGCGCGGAGCCCAGAAGCCGCGACGAGGGCGAGCACGATGCAGTATTTCATCTATTGCGGTTTTGGCGGCTCTTCCTTCCGCCCCTCCTCCGGTAAGGCCTCCGGGATGTCGAAGGTGATGGCCGTGTCGGCGCCGAATTTGCGGTACATGCGAAACTCGGTTTCGTTCTTAGCAAGGTACTTCGCGTCGCGCATTTTCACGGTGTACTTGAGCGGCAGCATGTAATCGGCGCCGCCGATATTGACGAAATCATAGTCCAGAGTGGTGCCGGCTTGCTGGACAGGGAAGGACGGGGGGATGCCGTCGGCTTCCAGGGTGAGGCGGGAGATCATGCGCGAGTCGCGGTCGACGTAGACGAGGCCGTAGTAGCCGGGGGTGATGGATTGGGAGCGCTGGTAGCTGACGGTCCATTTGGACTTAGCCTGTGGGACGCGGTATTCGATGACGTGCATGCGGCGTCCGCCGAGGGTGGCCCAGCGGGCCCAACGGAACTGGGCGTCGGAGGCGGGGTCGAAGACCTCGCGGAGCATGGAGCCGAACTCGCCGGTGGAGATGGCGCCGTCGACGCGGTCGAGGCCGACCTCGGTGGGGGCGCCGTTCATGAGCATCACCTTGTAGTCCTCCTTCTGTTCGAAGTAGGAGAGGCGGACGGTGATGACGTCCTGGCGGCGCCAGAACTCGAGGCCGGTGGGGTCGTAGTAGCGACGGATGACCTGGGTGCAGATGAAGTCAGGGAGGCGCTTGGTGTAGTTGACGGCGTATTCGCGGAGGTGGGCGATGAGCTCCTGCTGCTCTTCGGGAGTGGGGGGATCGGGGAGCTTGAAGACGGGCTTGGGGGGCGGTGGCGGCGGAGGCTTGAGCTGCTGGGAGGCATCGAAGAGGGTGCGCAGGGCCTCGGCGGTTCGCTGGCCGATGCCGTAGCTGAGCATGGTGGTGAGGTCGTCTTCGCTCATGCGTTCGGTGAGGCGGACGTTTTTGAGGTAGGAGGCGACCTTCTTATCGTCCTGCTGGAGCTGGCCAGCGGATTCGATGAAGGAGTTGAGCTGGCCGACGCTCATGCGCGCCTGGGCGAACAGGCTGGCCGTGGCCAGAAGCGCGAGGGCGGCGATGCGGAGAATGCTCATAGTTCTATT
The DNA here is from genome assembly GCA_017304135.1 of Acidobacteriota bacterium. GTDB lineage: Bacteria > Acidobacteriota > Terriglobia > Bryobacterales > Bryobacteraceae > JAFLBB01. The sequence continues at coordinate 20,641 of JAFLBB010000079.1, forward strand.
GTCGTTGCGCAAGGGGAAGCGGTTTCAAGTGATGGACGGGGGCGGCACGCTAGAAGGGGAATCGCTTTTTCTTCGCTGTGGGCGTGGTGGGTTTGATGTTGGCGTCGATGGCGGCCTGGGCGAGCGGGGCCATGATGCGGTAGCCGGCGGCGTTGGGGTGGAGGCCGTCGTCGGCGAGTTCAGCTTTGAGCATGCCGCGCTCGTCCTTCATGGCGGCGTGGTAGTCGAGGAAGCCGAGATTGTGCTGCCCGGCGTAGGTGCGGGCCCAGGTGTTGATGGCTTCGATTTGGGCCGGGGGGCGGCGTTTGGACATTTCGAAGGCCGGGTTGACGTGCATGTGGTAGTCGCTGACGGGCAGGACGCTGGCGATGATGAGCCTGATTTTGTTGTACGCGCAGAGCTCAGCGATCATTTCGATGTTGCCGTTGATGGCGCTGACGGGGATGCCGCGGGCGAGGTCGTTGGTGCCGCCGAGCAGGACGACGGCTTCGGGCTTGAGGCTGATGACGTCGGCCTTCATGCGGCCGAGCATTTGGGAGGTGATCTGGCCGCTGATGCCGCGATTGACGAAGTCGTGATCGGGGAAGTATTCGTTGAGGCGCCAGCCGTCGGTGATGGAGTCGCCGAGGAAGACGACGCGGGGCTTGCCGGCGGTGGGGGGGCCGAGGCGGGAGTTGGCTTCGGCGTAGCGGTTGAGGTTGTCGCGGTCGGGCGTGCGGATTTGCGCTTCCTTGGTTTCGAGCATGGCGGCGAAGCTGGTTTCGGCGCGCTCGACGGCTTCGCGAAGTTCGGCGAACTGGCGTTTGGCCTCAGTGGGAAAAGGGAAGGGCTTGGGGAGAGCGTCGGCGAGGGCGAGGTAGGCGCGGACGTTTCGGACGATCTCCAGGTGCAGGGGCGAGTAGGGCTGGGTGGGGGCGATCTTGAGATTGGCCACACCCTGGCGGGCATTTTCCATGACGGGGGCGGCGGCGCGGGCAAGGCCAGGCACGGCGGACATGGTGGAGTCCATCAACTGCAGGGTGCGCGTGTAGAGATCGTTATATTGGGCAGTGGTGAGCAGGGGGCGTTCCTGCGCCATAAGGGCGGTGGCGCCGCAAGCGAGAGCGAGCAGGGGGATGGAGAAGAATTTCATGAGCGATCCTCCTTGACCAGGTCGATGGTGACGGTTCCAAAGAAAACGGACATTTGCATGCGAACGCGGACGGGGAGGCGGCGTTCGTCGTCTGTGAGCCAGAAGAACATTTTGCCGGAGCGGCGGTAGATGACGTTGTTCATCAAGCCGGCCTCGTATTTGACGGCTTCGAATGTGCCGGCCTCGGTCTTGACGCGTTCCTTGCCGTGGCTGCGGACTCTGACGTTGGCGAACTTGCGGCCATCGCTGACGGGCAGGGTGAATTCGGCGGCGCCGGGGTGTGGGTTGGCGCGGAGTTGGGCGAGGGCGCTGATGACGTCGTGGATGCAGGCCGGGACGTCGAGCTCTGTGGTGCGGATGGTTTCCTTGGTGAGCAGGTCGGTTTCGACGTAGGAGCTTTTGCCGGGGGCGGCGGGGAAGTTGGCGCGGGCTTCGTGGCGCTTCTTGCCTTCCTCGATCTTGAAGAAGATGGTTTCCGAGCAGCGCGAGCCCTTGCGGAACTGGACCTTATAATCGTCGTTGACGCGATAGAGCTTGGAGACGAGGCCGACGCTTTCCAGCGTCATGTGGGCGCCGGTGGGAGAGTAGCTGAGCACGATGTTGCCGGCGTGCATAAGACGCCACTCGGCTTTGTAGTGGAGCGTTTCTGCGGCAGCGGGCGAAGCAAGAACGGCGCCCGTGAGCGCCGCGATGAGAACGAACTGGCTCATGACTCCCACAGGTTTTGGAATTCGTAGGGGTCAAGGCCCATGCGCTCCATCTGGCGGGGGAGTTCGCTACGGAGGGCTTCGGGGGTGACCTTGATCCAGGCTTCGACGACGGTGTTGGTGTTCACGCGGGAACGGCCTTCGGCTTCGGCGATGGCCTCGGCTTGGGAGCGGAAAGAGC
>JAFLBB010000080.1 GCA_017304135.1 Acidobacteriota bacterium
CCGAGTTCAAAGGAAACCTGCTTCATATTGACTGAAGAGGCTTTCATAATTGCCTGACCAGTGCGGGTCTCGCCGGTAAAGGTTACCGCGCGAATTCCTGGATGTTCGGTAATGGCCTGTCCGGCGGAATTTGGACCAAATCCATGCACCACGTTGAAGACGCCGGGTGGTACGCCGACATGTTTCATCACTTCGCCCAGGAGTGTGGCCGTGCCTGGGGTTTCCTCCGAAGGCTTCACCACCACGGTCTTGCCGGTGGCCAGCGCCGGTGCCACTTTCCAGCTCATCAGCAGGAGCGGGAGCCGGTGCGGCGGGTGTATTTCGGCGAGATGCACCAACATACGTATTTAGCCGATGGGCGGGGGAATTTTGATGATTTGTATGTATATGGGCGGCGGGTGGGGCTGCTCGATTTCGGAGCAGTTACTCCGCATCATAACTACCTGATTGGGAAGGGGCCGGATTATTACTTACCGGAGGCGCGGCCGCGGGTGAATGCGTGGCCGGAGTTGCAGGCATCGACGAAGCTGGCCAACGGGTGGCAGGGGTTTGTGTCGCTGCTGGGCTATGAGTATTCGGTGGGGACGGCGGCGGGCGGGCATCACAATGTGCTCTACAACGCGGACCAGGCGCGGACGACGATGGAACTGGACGCGGCGGCGCCCAATGCACCGGTTGCCAAGATGCTGCGGACGGTGCAACTGGCGCGGGTGCCAACGCTGGTGATTCCGCATATTGGGGGCGGTCCGCCGGACTGGTCGCACGCGACGGATTCGCGGGTGGAGCGGTTGTTTGAAATTGCGAGCGTGCATGGTGTGTTTGAGGAGAGCTGGCAGAAGCATTTGGCGGCAGGGTTGCGGCAGGGGGCGATTGCGGCCGGCGATACGCATACGACGGCGATGGGGATTGGGTATCCGGGGTTGATTTATGTGAACCGGAGCGGGCTGGCGGGGGTGCGGGCGTTGGGCAAAGCTAGGGCGTCGATTTGGGATGCGCTGTATGCGCGGCGGACGTTTGCGACGACGCAGAACCAGCGGATGCTGGTGGATTTTGAGGTGAACGGCGAGGCGATGGGCGGCGAGATTGCGGCGCGGGAGGCACAGGAGGCGCGGGTGAAGGCAAGGGTGTCGGGGACGGCGCCGTTGCTGCGCGTGGACGTGGTGAAGAACAACGAGGTGGTGCATTCGGTGTGGCCGGCAAGGGGGACGGCGGGGGCAAAGCTGGTGAGGATTGTGTGGGGGGATAACTTGTATCAGCGGAGGGCCGCGACGGGGATGCGGGCAGGATCGTTGACGCCAACGGGTGGGCAGTTGCGGATGCGGGCGGCGGTGGACCTGGACCAGGGATTCGAGGAGATCCGGCAGCAGGCGACGGGGATTGTGTGGACGACGGCGGCGGTATCGAACGATCGCGACGGTGTGCTGGTGGATGTGGGCGCGGTGACGGGCGGCGGGTTGAAGTTCCGGTTGGACGATGCGGACACGATGGGCGTGGTGGAGGTGGAGATTCCGCTGGAGGAGTTGATGGCGAAGGGGCACTGGGAATACAAGCACGAGAACGCGAAGGTGCAGCACCCCTATATGAAAGCGATGGGGGTGGCGGCGGCGTTCGTGGTGCAGGCCGATGTGGTGGATGTGCAGGGGCCGATGGATGTGAGCTTCGAGTTTGTGGATCGCGCGCCGGTGAAGGCGGGCGATTACTTCTATCTGCGCCTGGAACAACTCGATACGAACAAAGCGTGGTCGAGCCCGGTGTGGGTGAACTAGGTCCGGCTGAGGTATGAAGCGGGCTGTGTGACCTAAGTCATATCTCAGGCGGGCTCTTTCCTGGGACGATGCCAAGTCAGCATCGAGAAGGAGATCCGCACGTGAAGCGACTTTGGATTGGGTTTGCCGCCGTACTGGTGGTTTCGTTCAGCGTACTGGGCTGGATTGGGACGCGTATTTATCAAGAGATGCCGCCGATTCCGGAGCGGGTGATGACGGCGGGCGGGCAGGTGGTGATTCCGCCGGGGGCGATTGGCGAGGGGCAGAACGTTTGGCAGTCGATGGGCGGGATGCAGGTGGGGTCGGTGTGGGGGCATGGGAGTTATCTGGCGCCGGACTGGACGGCGGACTGGCTGCACCGGGAGGCGATGTTCACGCTGAACGAGTGGGCGCGGGCGGAGGATTCCAAGGGCTTTGAGGAGTTGAGCGCGGAGCGGAAGGCGGCGCTGACGGGGCGGTTGACGGAGTCGTATCGCACGAATACGTATGACGCAGCGACGAAGACGATCGTGATTTCGGAGGCGCGGGCGCGGGCGTTTGCGCATTGCCTGGAGCACTTCAGCGGGGTGTTTCGGGGCGGGAACGTGGCGTATGCGTTGCCGAAGGGAACGATTCGCGACGACGAGCGGATGCGGAAGTTCGCGTCGTTCATTTTCTGGACGGCGTGGTCGGCGTCGACGAACCGGCCGGGGGACAGGCTGACGTATACGCACAACTGGCCGCATGAGCCGTTGGTGGGGAACCGGCCGAGCGGGGAATCGGTGATGTGGACGGGGGTGAGCATTCTGATGCTTCTGGCGGGCATCTGCGCGCTGGTGTGGTGGTATGCGGCGCAGCCGGCCGAGGAGATGGGCGAGACGCCGAAGGAAGATCCGCTGGGAAGCTGGCGGGCGACGGCGTCGCAACTGGCGACGCTGAAGTATTTTTGGGTGGTGGCGTTGCTGTTTCTGGTGCAGATTTGCGTGGGCATCGTGGCGGCGCACTACGGCGTGGAGGGCGGCGGGTTTTATGGGATCGATTTGTCCGATATTCTGCCGTACGCGGTGGTGAGGACATGGCACGTGCAGTTGGGCATCTTCTGGATTGCGACGGCGTGGCTGGCGGCGGGGCTGTTTATTGGTCCGCTGGTGTCGGGCGTGGAGCCGAAGGGGCAGAGGCTGGGCGTGAATGTGCTGTTCCTGGCTCTGCTGGTGGTGGTGGTGGGTTCGCTGACGGGCCAGTGGATGAGCATCCGGAATAAGCTGTCGGACGCGACGTCGTTTCTGTGGGGCCACCAGGGTTACGAGTATGTGGACCTGGGCCGCGGATGGCAGTTGATGCTATTCGCGGGGCTGTTGATCTGGTTGTTCCTGGTGGTGCGGTCGGTGCGTCCAGCGCTGCAGAAGCCGGGCGAGCACAAGCATTTGTTGTGGCTGTTCCTGTTGTCGTCAGGCGCGATTGGGCTGTTCTATGGCGCGGGACTGACGTGGGGGCAGCACACACATCTGTCGATTGTGGAGTACTGGCGCTGGTGGGTGGTGCACCTGTGGGTGGAGGGGTTCTTTGAAGTATTCGCGACGACGGTGATCGCGTTCTTCTTCACGCGGTTGAACCTGATCCGTCCGGCGCTGGCGGCCAAGGCGGCGCTGCTTTCGGCGACGATTTACCTGGCGGGCGGGATTATCGGGACATGCCACCACTTGTACTTCTCAGGCACGCCGACGGTGGCGCTGGCGTGGGGTTCGGTGTTCAGCGCGCTGGAGGTGGTGCCGCTGGTGTTGGTGTCGTACGGCGCGTTGGATGACTTGCGGCGCGGGAAGATGACGGTGTGGGCGGAGCGCTACCGGTGGCCGATCTACTTCTTCGTTGCCGTCGCGTTCTGGAACATGGTGGGCGCGGGGTTGTTCGGGTTCATGATCAATCCGCCGATCGCGCTTTATTACATGCAGGGGTTGAACACGACTCCGGTGCACGGGCATGCGGCGCTGTTTGGCGTGTACGGCATGTTGGGCATCGGGTTGATGCTGGTGTGCCTGCGGGCGCTGGTGCCGGATCTGGCGTGGAAGGAGAACTGGCTGAAGTTTGCGTTCTGGGCCATGAACATCGGGCTGTTTTTGATGACGGCGGGCAGTTTGCTTCCGGTGGGATTGGCGCAGACGTGGGCTTCGGTGGAGTATGGCTATTGGTATGCGCGGAGTGCGGAGTTTTTGAGCACGCCGGCGATGCAGACGCTGCGTTGGTTGCGTGCGCCGGGGGACACGTTGTTTGGCTTGGGAGCGCTGGTGCTGGTGGCGTTTGTGTTTACGATTCGGCCTAAGCGGGCGTAGGGGGGGAGGTTGGTTCCCTTGCGGTTGAGTTGTGGCGGTTGGGGGTTGGAAACGCGGGCTTGCCTTTGGGTGGGCCCGCGTTTGTGCCTGGAGCAGGCCGGGGTCTATGACGTGGGGATTCGGGCTCATGCCGCGATGGTGACGCGTTGGATGCCGATGAACTCCAACTCCTGCGCGGGCGCGCCCTCGACATCGAGACAGAGCTCGATCGCCTTGCGGATGCGCAGCATGACCTCGTCGAGTGATTGGGCCTGCGTATGGCAGGCGGGAATTTGCGGAACCGAGGCGATATAGAAGCCTTCTGAATCGCGCTCAATCACGACATCGAACTGGCGGGCTATCGGATGTGTCCTCGGTTCCTATTGTAGATGGCTGTTGAGGCTGGTTGAGGTCGCTCTGCGCTACGGCGTATCGCCACGTCCAACCTGCTCTACCGGGCAGGCAACTGCGCCCGGATGTCTTTTAAGAGCCGGAAGAGATGATAGGGATCGCTCGGCGAGGGCACGAAATCGAAGTGTTCGTAGAATGATTTCGCCTCCTCATCTTTGGCGTGAACGGCGAAGGCGCGGATGCCGGCGATGTCGGCGGCTTGGAGGGTTCGCAGCATCGCGTCCTTCAACAGGCCTGAGCCGAGACCTTTGCCTTGCCAACTTGCGGAGATGGCGAGCCGGGCCAGCAGCATGATGGGGACCGGGTGACGGGCCAGGCCTTTGGTCAAGCGACCGGGCGCGGCATCGTAGGCGACTTCGCCGACGACGAGGGTGTAATAACCGATTACTTCGGCGCCGCTCACGGCCACATAGGTTTGGGAAGCCCCGGCCTGCTGGTTTTGCAGGGCGTAGCGGATGAGGAAGCGGTTCAGCGCCTCGCGGCCACAGTCGAAGGCGTCGATGGCGTGGTGACGTTGGAGCTTTTCGATGGCGGGCGGGGTCACTTCAAGCCGCCGCGCTCGAAGACGCTGGGCTTCGAGAGCAGCTTGGCCAGCCGCGGGGCGGGCGGCGGCGGAGCATCGAGCGCAGCCTGAAAGGCCCGCCACTGCTCGGCATTGAGGCCGAACCGCTGCCGGTCAGGCAAGGTCTCTTCGGCGCGGGCGAGGGCGCTTTCGAGAACGAACTCGCTTACGGAACGTTGGGAGGCGCGGGCGGCGATTTGGAGTGTTCGCTTCGCCGAGGGGGTCAGGCGAAGATCGAGCTTTTCGTTGCGGGTTTCGGAGAGGGGCAAGGGGCGCTCCTTGTGTGCGTTCGATTTCAGCGTAGCATGCTTGCCAGACAGTGTCAGGACAGCAGAACGCCCGGTCCGAATTAACGTGGCGCGGCCGAGGCGTATCGATCGGGCAGGGGTCTACTTTTCGACCGGCAGGTTTGCGCCGGTCCAGGCGCGCCAGCCGCCGGCTAGGGAGAGGACGTTGGTGTAGCCCATTTTTTGGAGGTTGTCGGCGGCGAGGGCACTGCGGAAGCCGCCGCCGCAGTAGAGGATGAGCTTGGTGTTGGGGTCGGGGACTTTGGCTTCGATGTCGCGTTCGATGATGCCTTTGCCGAGCCAGAGGGCGCCTTGGGCGTGGCCGGCGGCCCATTCGCTTTCCTCGCGGGTGTCGATCAGGATGCCGGCGTCGCCCGCGGCGGACTGGGCCTGATGTTCGTCGACGGTGATTTCGCGGATGCGGGTTTTGGCGTCTTCAACCAGGGCGAGAAAACCGGGGTGGTGGGATTTGGGGGCGGTGCTCATTTGGCTTCGATCCTTTCGATGCGGGCGCCGAGGCCGCGGAGTTTCTCTTCGATTTTCTCGTAGCCGCGATCGATGTGGTAGACGCGATCGATGAGCGTCTCGCCTTCGGCGGCGTTGGCGGCGATGACGAGGGAGGCGGAGGCGCGGAGGTCGCTGGCGATGACTTCAGCGCCGGTGAGGCGGCGGGGTCCGGCGACGATGGCGCGCTGGCCTTCCACACGGATGTTGGCGCCCATGCGGGCGAGTTCGAGGACGTGCATGAAGCGGTTCTCGAAGATGCGCTCGGTGATGAGGGAGATGCCTTCGGCCTGTGTCATCAAGGCCATGAACTGGGCCTGGAGGTCAGTGGCGAAGCCGGGGTGTTCCTTGGTTTCGACATCGACGCTCGACAGGCGAAGGGCGGCTTTGACGTGGAGCGTGGAGCCTTCTTCGCGGACCTCGACGCCGGCGGTGCGGAGTTTGGCGAGGAAGGCGTGGAGGTGTTCGGGCTGGCAATCGTGGATGCGGATCTCGCCTCCGGTGAGGGCGGCGGCGGCGGCGAAGGTGCCGGCTTCGATGCGGTCAGGAATGATGGTGTGCTCGGCGCCGTGGAGGCGGGCGACGCCTTGGATGCGGATGGTGGATGCGCCGGCGCCTTCGATGCGAGCGCCCATTTTGATGAGGAGCTCGGCGACGTCGACGACTTCGGGTTCACGGGCGGCGTTTTCGAGGATGGTCTCGCCTTCGGCCAGCACGGCGGCCATGAGGAGGTCTTCGGTGCCGGTGACGGTGATGCGGTCAAAGGTGTAGACGCAGCCTCGGAGGCGATCGGGGACGGTGGCTTCGATGTAGCCGTGGGATTGCTCCATGCGCGCGCCGAGGTGTTCGAGTCCGGTGACGTGCATGCCGATGGGGCGAGCGCCGATGGCGCAGCCGCCGGGGAGGGAGACGCGGGCGCGGCCGGCGCGGGCGATGAGTGGACCGAGGACGAGGCTGGAGGCGCGCATCGTCTTGACGAGGTCGTAGGGGGCTTCGGGCTGGGTGACCTGGGGGGTGTGGACGGTTAGGGCGCCGTCTTCGCGTTCGGTGATGGTGGCGCCGTTGTGCTGGAGCAGGCGGCGCATGGTGCCGATGTCGCGGACGCGCGGGATGCGGTGGAGCACGACGGGCTCGGAGGTGAGCAGGCAGGCGGCGAGGACGGGGAGGGCGGAGTTTTTCGCGCCGCTGGTGTGGACGTCGCCTTGGAGCGGGGTGGGGCCGATGATGCGGAACTTATCCATGCAGAGCCTGGGCGAGGCGGCCGCCCGCGCGCTGGAGGAGCGCGGCGGCTTCGTCGCGGGGGAGTCCTTTCTTTGCCATGAGGATGGCGATGCGGACGCTGCCGCCGGAGTCGTCAAGGAGCGCGGCGGCGCGGGCGGGATCGACCTGGGCGGCGTCGGCGATGATGCGGCGGGCACGGTCGCGCAGCTTGTCGTTGGTGGGCTGGACGTTGACCATGAGGTTGCCGTAGACGTAGCCGAGGCGGATCATGGCGCCGGTGGAGATCATGTTCAGGATGAGCTTGGTGGCCGTGCCGGCTCTCATGCGCGTGGAGCCGGTGAGGACTTCAGGGCCGACGATGGCTTCGATGCCGGCATCGGCGCGGCGGGAGAGTTCGCTTGCGGGGGAGCAGGAGATGCCGGCGGTGAAGGCGCCGAGTGAGCGAGCGCGGTCAATGGCGCCGAGGACGTAGGGGGTTCGGCCGGAGGCGGCAATGCCGATGAGGGCGTCGGCTGAGGTGAAGCCTCGGGCGTCGAGGTCGCGCGCGCCGGAAGCGGGGTCGTCTTCACTCGCTTCGGTGGCGCGGACGAGGGCCGATTCGCCGCCGGCGATGATGCCTTGCACGAGGTCCTGGGGAACGTTGAAGGTGGGGCGGCATTCACTGGCATCGAGGACGCCGAGGCGGCCGGAGGTGCCTGCGCCGATGTAAAAGAGACGCCCGCCGGTGCGCATGCGTTCGGCGACGGCATCGACGACCTGGGCGATGGCGGGGATGCAGGCGTGGACGGCGGCGGCGACCTTGGCGTCTTCGCTGTTGATGACCGCGAGCATGGCGGCGGTGGGTAGATCGTCAATGGCGGCCGAGGCCGGGTTGCGCTGCTCGGTGAGGAGCGAGGCGAGGTCTTCCTTCTTGTGCAACTAGAGAACGCCCGCTTTCTTCATGACTTTGGTGGTGGTGTCGAGGCCGAGGGTAGCGCCTTGTTCGGGGGGCATGTCTTTCAGGCCGCGGCCGAAGACTTCGGGGCTGACGGCGTCGCGGTAGCCGGCCTTTTTGAGCGCGCCGAAGAAGGCGGTGAAGTCGATGATGCCTTCGCCGGGCATGAGGCGCTCGGAGTCGAGGATTTTTTCGGGGGCGATGTTGGGGGCGTCGGCGGCCTGGACGTGGACGAGGTCGGCGAGGGGGGTTGCGGTGATGTCGGCGAGGGTGTTGTTGCCGTGGTGCCAGTGCCAGGAGTCGACCAGGAGGCCGATTTGGGGGCCGCAGGACTTGGCGAATTCGAGCATGTCGGTGTGTTTGTAGAGGAAGGGGTGGGGGCCGCGGGTGCGGAGGTGGAGGGGGCCGAGGTATTCGAGGCCGAGGCGGACGTTGTGTTGGGCGAGGATGGCGTTAACGGCCTGGAAACGTTTCCGCCAGATTTTGATTTGGTCGGTTTGGGGAACTTCGCACCAGGAGGGGACCCAGGTGGACATGCGGGGGCAGCCGATGGCGCGGGCGAAGGCGGCGGCGGCGGGGAGTTTGGCCATGCCGGCGTCGAAGGTGGCGTCGTCTTTGCGGAAGTCGACGGGGAGGGCGACGACGGCGGGTTTGAGGTTGTGTTGTTTGAGGATGTCGGTGACTTTGGCGGGGCCCATGTCGAAGACCTCGTTGTGGAGGAGGTCGACGCCGGGGTAGCCGACGGAGTGGGCGATGCGGGCGAACTCGGGCCAGTCAAGGCGGCGGGCGACGAGGGTGCCGTTGAGGGCGATGTACATGGTGGTGATTTTAGTGTAGCGGGGGAAGGGGGTGTGGGGCGGCAGTTGCGTATACTACTCGGCGATGGAACTGACACGGCGGGGTTTGGTTGGCGGTGGATTGATGGCGGGGGCGGCGGCGGCGCAGGCGGCGCAAGGTGCGGGGCTGCCGAACATTTTGTGGATCTGTACGGACCAGCAGCGGTGGGACACGGTGGCGGGGCTGGGGAACGAGCATATCCGGACGCCGAACCATGACCGGCTGGCGGCGAGCGGGGTGGCGTTTACGCGGGCGTATTGCCAGAACCCGATTTGCACGCCGAGCCGGGGGTCGTTCATGACGGGTTGTTATCCGAGCACGGTGCATGTGCACCGGAATGGGAACTCGCATTTTCCGGCGGAGTGGATGGCGAGGCTGGCGCCGCGGATGTTTCGCGATGCCGGGTATGATTGCGCGCTGATTGGGAAGCTGCATTTGTCGAGTCCGTATGGGCGGGTGGAGCCGCGGTTTGACGATGGCTACCGGGTGTTTGAGTGGAGCCATCAGCCGAGGCCGGAGGAGTGGTGGCCGGTGGAGACGCACCGCTATCATGCGTGGCTGCGGGAGCGGGGGACGAGCTGGCAGAAGTTGTATAGGGCGAAGAAGGTGGATGGGTATCCGGAGCCTTACCAGGCGGGGATGCCGGCGCGGTTTCATGAGTTGGAATGGGAGTCAGAGACGGTGCGGCAGTGTATCCGGGGCGGGTTGAAGAAGCCGTGGTTTGCCAGCGTGCACGTGTTTGCGCCGCATCCGCCGTTTGATCCGGCGCCGGAGTATCTGGAGCGGATGAAGCCGGGCGAGCTGCCGGGTCCGCTATACCGGGCGGGCGAGGAGGTGGAGCAGGAGCGGTTCACGAAGATCGACCACAACACGATGAAGCCTGTGGCGCCGGGGAGCTACCAGGCGCGGCATATGAAAGCCGCGTATTACGCGATGATCGAGCACATCGATTACGAGCTGGGGCGGATTCTCGATGAGCTGGAGGCGACCGGGCAGCGGGAGAACACGATTGTGGTGTTCACGAGCGATCACGGGGAGATGATGGGCGACCACTGTTTGCGGATGAAAGGCTGCCGGTTCTTCGAAGGCGCGGTGCGGGTGCCGTTGATGGTGAGTTGGCCGGCGCGGTTCCGGAAGGGCGTGCGGTCAGATGAACTGGTGGAGCTGACGGATATTTTGCCGACGCTTCTGGCGGCGTGCGGGCGACCGGCGCCGGAGTACATGGACGGCAAGTCGCTGGTGGGAATTTTGCAGGGGACGGCGGCGGGGCGGCACCGGGAGATGGTGCGGAGCGAGTATCACGATTCGGCGACGAACACGTATGGTTCGCGGGCGACGATGATCCGCGATGAGCGGTACAAGCTGGTGGTGTATCACGGGACGGGGCTGGGCGAGTTGTTTGATTTGGCCGAAGACCCGTCGGAGTTCCGGAATCTGTTTGAGGTGGAGGCGGGGCGTGCGGTGAGGGCGCGGATGATGGAGCAGATGCTGGATCACATTACGGTGCGGACGGATTTGGGGGCGCCGCGGATTGGGCGGTATTAGGGGGGGCGGCGAGGCGGCAGGGGCGCGAAAATGGGGTTTTGGGCTCCGGGATGCGACAATGGTAGACCTGCATGCAGTTACCCCGTAACCCTTCCCTTCGCAATATTGCCATCATTGCCCACGTTGACCATGGAAAGACCACGCTGGTGGACGCCATGTTCAAGCAGAGCGGCATCTACCGCGACAACGAACAGATTGCCGACCGCGTGATGGATTCCAACGAGCTGGAGCGTGAGCGCGGCATCACGATTCTGGCCAAGACGACCGGTGTGCGGTATCACGATGTGAAGATCAACATCGTCGATACGCCCGGGCACGCCGATTTCGGCGGAGAGGTGGAGCGCGCGCTGAAGATTGTCGACGGCGTGATGCTGCTGGTGGACAGCTCGGAAGGTCCGCTACCGCAGACGCGCTACGTGTTGAGCAAGGCGCTGGAAGCGCATTTGACGCCGATCGTGGTGATCAACAAGATTGACCGGCCGGACGCGCGGATTCCGGAGGTGTTGAACGAGATCTACGATCTGTTCATCGATCTGGACGCCAAGGAAGAGCAGCTCGACTTCCCGATCATCTACACGATTGCGCGCGACGGCATCGCGCAGATGTCGCCCGATGAGAAGGGCACCGATCTGCGGCCGCTGTTTGAGGCCATTCTGGAGCACATTCCGGGGCCGGAGGGCGACGCCGAAGCGCCGCTGCAGATGCTGGTGGCGAACCTCGATTATTCGGAGTACCTGGGGCGGCTGGCCATCGGGCGCGTGTACAACGGGACGCTGCGGCTGGGCAGCGATGTAGCCATCGTAAAGCTCGACGGGTCGATTCAGAAGACGCGCATCACGAAGCTGTTTTCGTTTGAGGGCCTGAAGCGGGTGGAGGAGACGGCGGGCGTGCCGGGCTCGGTGCTGGCGATCGCGGGCGTGGAGGGGATCACGATCGGGGAGTCGGTTACGGACCCGGATAACCCGATGCCGCTGCCGCAGATTCAGATTGACGAGCCGACGATCGGGATGACGTTCACGATCAACACGTCGCCGTTTGCGGGGCGCGAGGGGCAGTATGTGACGTCGCGGAATCTGCGCGACCGGCTGGACAAAGAGCTGCTGACGAACGTGTCGATCAAGGTGGAGGAGCTGAATCCGGACACGTTCAAGGTGATGGGCCGCGGCGAGTTGCAGCTGGCGATCATTTTGGAAATGATGCGCCGCGAGAGCTATGAGTTGATGGTGGGCAAGCCGGAGATTCTGACGCGCACCATCGACGGCAAACTGCATGAGCCCTTGGAGACGCTGACGGTGGATTGCCCGGAGCAGTTCACGGGAACCGTCATGGAAAAGATGGGCACGCGCAAGGGCAAGATGACGAAGATGATCAATCATGGCTCGGGGCGTGTGCGGCTGGAGTTTGAGGTGCCGTCGCGGGGGCTGATCGGGCTGCGCAGCGAGATGTTGACCGATACGAAGGGCACGGCGATTATGAACTCGCTGTTTGCGGGTTATATCGAGTGGCAGGGCGACATTATTTCGCGGCCGACGGGTTCGCTGGTGTCGGACCGTGCGGGCAAGGCGACGGCGTATGCGATGTGGAACCTGCAGGAGCGCGGGGAGCTGTTCGTACAGCCGGGCACGGAAGTGTATGAGGGGATGATTGTCGGCGAGAATTCGCGTGACAACGATCTGGACGTGAACATCGTGAAGGAAAAGAAACTCACGAATATGCGCTCCTCTTCGGCCGATGAGGCAATCAGGCTTGTTCCCCCGAAAATTCTCACATTGGAGCAAGCCATCGAGTTCGTCCGCGACGACGAATGGGTGGAACTGACGCCCCAGTCGATTCGTCTGCGCAAGAAAATCTTGAAGGCGAACATGCGATAGGAGGCAGTTATGCTGCGATGCGCCGCCGGATTTGCGGCCTTGATGATGCCCGTGACGATGTGGGCGGGCGATTCGCCGAAGGGCGGGTTGCCGACGCCGCAGTCGGTGATCCAGGCGCTGAAGTTGGGCAATGCGCGGTATGTGCGGGATGCGATGGCGCACCCGCACGAGCATGCGGTGGACCGCAAGCAGTTGGTGGCGGGGCAGCATCCGCGGGCGGTGATACTGGGGTGCGCGGATTCGCGTGTGCCGCCGGAGATCGTTTTCGATCAAGGGTTGGGGGATTTGTTTACGGTGCGTGTGGCGGGCAACATCGCCAGCAACGAGGTGATGGGGTCAGTGGAGTATGCGGTGGAACACCTGCATACGCCGGTGGTGGTTGTCTTAGGCCACGAAGGGTGCGGGGCGGTGAGCGCGGCGCTGCATCCGGAGGGTGTGGAGGGCCACATCAAGGAGTTGGTGGATGCGATTCAGCCGGCGGTGGAGCGGGCCAAGGGGCTGCACCATCCGCAGGCGGAGTTGCTGCATGACGCCGTGGAGGCGAATGTGGACATCCAGATCCACCACCTGACCGACGATGATCCGATTGTGCATCGCGAGGTGCTGCACCACAAGGTGATTGTGGTGGGAGCGATTTACGATTTGGCGACGGGGCGGGTGAGGTTTCTGGAGAGCAAGAGCGTAAACGAGATGCAGCCGCTGCCGCATTAGAGGTGTCGCCGGGCACACAGCTAGCGGCTGCCAGCGGCCGCTAGCGAACCACGATTGTGCCGAGGCGGTATCGCTTGTGACCGTCATTGCCGGGAAGCGGCAGGGCGAGCTTGGGCGAGCCGGTTTTGTCTCCCACCGATATAAAGACCTCGTAGGCGCCGGGTTTGAAGACAGGCGCGGGGGGCAGGGTGTAGGAGATGAGGGGCCTGTCGGCCTGGCTCAACTCCTTCTCTTGACGCCCAACGGTGAGGGCCTTTCCGGGGGGGCCGACGGGCAGCGTGCGCATGTCGAAACTCTCGTCGACGAACACTCCGACGATGCCGCCCTTGGCGTCCTTCAGTGTGATGGCGGGGTGGCCGCCGGGATAGCAGGGGGAGACGCCCGCGTTGCGCCAGCGGTAGCCGACGGTGAGGGGCTGATCGCGCGACAGTTCAGAGGGCCAGGAGGCCTCAAGCAACTGGAGCCGGTAGCCCAGGCGCAGGTTGATGTCGTCGACAAGCTTCTTGTTCTTCTGGTAGAACTCGCGCGGATACCAATGGACGGTGGCGTAGGCGGCGTTGTAGTCCTCAATGGCTTTGAGGAAGAGGCTGCCATCCTCCCAGCATCCCCGCGACACGGAGGGGCCGTAGTGTTCCATTTCGAGGACGACGGGCAGGTGGGGCCAGAAGATGTCGGAGACGTAGGCGTGGTGGTAGGCCTTGTCCTTGCAGTTGACGAGGATGCTGTCGTCGCGGAGGGTCATGCCGAGGTCGCGGGCGTAGTGGAGGGTTTCGAGGCCGCGGCCCTGGTTGGCGAAGTCGTCGTTGGCGGCGAGCAGTGTTTTCCTGAAGTGCTTCTTGTGCAGGTCGAGGTGGAGCTTGACGGTACGGGCGTCGTAGGGCAGGCGGGTGGTGGCGTGGGTATGGCCCTCACCCCAGACGCCGAAGGAGCCGACGTCGATGAAGGCGATGTCGGGGTTGCCGTCGTAGCGGGCGGCGGCGGCGGCGAGGAAGCGGTCGAGCTTGGCGAGGAAGATGGGGTCGTCGTATTTGGGTTCCCACATGGGGCTGGTTTCGTCGATGCCTTTGCGCGGCGCAAAGTGATAGCCCTTGGCGCCGGCATCGCGCACCCATTTGGGAGTCGCGTAGGGCTGCTTGGGGTTCGACTCAGCGGCGCTGAAGCGGAAGGCAATCTGGAAGCCTTTGTCGATCCAGCGTTGAGCGGGAGTGTCGACGATGGACCAATCGAACTTGCCTTCCTCGGGTTCGAGGTAGGACCAGGCGAGGCGCAAGTAGATGACGCTGGCGCCGGGAAAATCGTCGACGGTGTCGGAGGGCTCCAGGTCGAGGCCGTAGCGTTCAATGTTGTTGTCGTAATGGTGGAAGGCCCAGCCCATGGCGGGGTTGACGAGCGCCTGTCCGGTGTCGGGCGGGGTGACGACGGTGCGCTGCGGGGCGGGTGACTGAGCGTGGAGCAAGGCTCCCAACGCCAGAAGCGGGAGTAACGCCGGCACTGCTAGTTCATGTTTCATGGTGTCTCCGAGGCCACTCGTGTCCAAGGCGGGGGTGAAGGGGGAACGGCCGTGCCGCGGGGGGAGGTTCCGGGATGGACCGGGCGCCGGTCATTGGGCAGCCTCATTCTACAGCGGATTTCGCGCGGAGAACGGGAGGGGTTGGTCCGGAATGGTGTCAGCCGCAGGCCTTAGCGCGCGGGGATGTCGCGGCGGGGGCGGGCGTTGAGGTCGAGGGCGGTGAGGCCGAGGCGCCATTGCCATTCGGCGGCAGGCGGGAGTTGGATGAGGCCGTTGCCGGAGACGAGGGAATTTTGCAGGCCGACCCAGGGCTCGGGACTATAGTAGCCGGAGCGGGCGTCGCCCCACATGTTGAAGAGGCAGACCTCGGGGGGGAGTGAACTGGGGGTGTGCTGGAGGGTGACGGCGAGCCCGGCGGGGTCGGTGAGGGTCATCCAGATGCCTTTGGTGTAGCCGCCGAGGGTGACGGCCTGGCCGACGGGGGTGCGGCTCAAGGGAAGGGCGGGATCGTAAGCGACGGGACGTTTTTCGCCAGTGGGCGCGGAGCCGTTCTTTACGTATTCGATGGAAGAAGGCGATTGGAGCGTGGTCTTCAGCGGGTCGGAGCCTTCGACCAGCGGCATACGGAAGGTGATGTGGTTGCCGGTGCTGAAGGGCATGGGGGCGGTGTTCTGGGCCGAGGCGCGGACGCGGAATTCGATGGAGAGTTCGCCGTGAGCGATCAGGTATTCGAGGGTGAGCTGCCAGCCGAAGGGGTACATGGCGCGCGTCTTGGGTGAGTCGGCGAGGGTGAGCACGGCACGTGCTCCGGAGGCGGTGGCGTTGACGGAGGCGACCTTCCAGGGGAGGTCGCGGGCGAAGCCGTGGATGGGCATGGGATAGCGCTTGCCTTGATAGTCCCATGAGGAGCCGACGGCGGCTTCGTTGGGTTTGACGTTGGCGGGGAAGTTGCGGCCGGTGGCGGGCCAGAGCCAGGGGGCGCGGCCGGTCCAGCCCTGGATGGGGGTGTAGTCGCAGGCGCGGTAGAGGATTTCGCGCCAGGAGCCGCGGAACTTGATTTCGAGGCCGCAGAGTTCCGCGCCGACGGCGGGGGAGATGACGGCGCGGATGGACTCATTGTCAGTGAGTGTGATGCGTTCGGCGGTTTGGGTGGCTTCGTAGCGCTGGGCGTGGAGGGGCGCGCTGATCGAAGCGGCGAGGGTGAGGAGGGCGAGGGTGAGTTTCATTAGAAGAGGGACGGCTGCCCGGTTCCGGTGGGGCGGCGGTCCACTCCAAAATATTCGAAACCGCGGAGGGTGGCAACGCGGCCTCGGGGAGTGCGGTCGAGGAAGCCGAGTTGGATGAGGTAGGGTTCGTAGACCTCTTCGATGGTGTCGGGCTGCTCGTCGATGGAGACGGCGATGGTGTTGAGGCCGACGGGACCGCCGCCGTATTTGACGAGGACGGTCATCATGATCTTCTTGTCGGTTTCGTCGAGGCCGAGGGGATCGACTTCAAGGAGGTCGAGGGCCTGGCGGGCGACGGTGAGGTCGACGTGATTGCTGGCGCGGACCTGGGCGTAGTCGCGGACGCGGCGGAGGAGGCGATTGGCGATGCGCGGGGTGCCGCGGCTGCGGCGGGCGATTTCGGTGGCGCCGTCGCGATCCATGGAGATGTTGAGGAGGCCGGCGGAGCGGAGGACGATGGAGGTCATCTCGGCCTCGTCGTAGTGATTGAGGCGGAGGACGAGGCCGAAGCGGCCGCGGAGGGGGGCGCTGACGAGACCCTGGCGTGTGGTGGCGCCGACGGCGGTGAAGCGGGGGATTTGGAGGGAGTGGGTGCGGGCGCCGGGGCCTGCGCCGATGACGAGATCGACGCGGTAGTCTTCGAGGGCCGAATACAGGATCTCTTCGACGTCGGGCATGAGGCGGTGGATTTCGTCGATGAAGAAGACCTGGCGTTCGCGGATGTTGGTGAGGATGCCGGTGAGGTCGATTTTCTTTTGGAGGATGGGGCCGGCGGTGAAGTCGATGGGGACGCCGAGTTCGGCGGCGACGATGTTGGCGAGGGTGGTTTTGCCGAGGCCTGGGGGGCCGTGGAGGAGGACGTGGTCGAGGGCTTCGCCGCGTTCGCGTGCGGCCTGGATGGCGATGGCGAGGATTTCCTTGAGCTTGGTTTGGCCCGTGAAATCGTCCATGGTGGGCGGGCGCAGGCTCTGCTCGAACTGGCGTTCGCCTTCGAGGGCGGTGGACGAGACTATGCCCCGCTCTTGCATGAGTCACTAGGATAACGCGGGGGTGGAAGCAGGGCTGGTGGGGAAATAGGGAATAGCGGTGACTGTCCCTATTTAAGGGCGAGGCGGAAGAGGGATTCGAAGTCGGTGGCGGTGGTGGCGGCTTTGGCCTTTTTGAGGGCGGCTTCGGCGGCGGGGCGTTGGAGGCCGAGGTTGACGAGGGCGGAGATGACGTCGTTGTCGGTGGGGTCGAGGGCGGCGGCGGGGAGGCCGGCGGGGGCGGCGGGTCCGAGGGCGTCCATTTTGTCACGGAGTTCGAGGACGATGCGTTCGGCGGTCTTTTTGCCGACGCCGGGGATGCGGACGAGCTGGTCGACTGCGGCGCTGCGGATGGCGGCGATGAGGGAGCCGGCGGCGAGGCCGCTTAAGGCGGTGATGGCGAGCTTGGGGCCGATGCCGGAGACGGTGATCAGCTTCTCGAAGAGCTGCTTTTCCTGCGCGGAGAGGAAGCCGAAGAGCGAGATGGCGTCTTCGCGGACGTGGGTGTGGATGCGGAGTTCGACGCGGGCGCCGGGGTCAGGCAGGGCGGTGAAGGTGGAGACGGAGATCGTCACGTCGTAGCCGACACCGCCGGCATCGACGATGGCCTGGTTGGGATGCTTTTCGACGAGGGTTCCGCGGAGGAGGGCGATCATGGAACACTTGATTGTACATGGCACGCAGGCGTTTCTTTGTCGACGGGTTTCATCATCAACGGGCGGAAGTGGAAGGGGACGAGGCGCATCACCTGACGCGGGTGCTGCGGGTGGAGCGGGGGCAGTTGTATGAAGTCAGCAACAACGAGGAGGCTTGGCTGGCCGAGGTGGTGGAGGCGCATAAGGCGCGGGTGGTGTTTACGCTGAAGGAGCGCGTGGAGGCCAAGCCCGTGCTGCCGCCGCTGCGGTTGTATGTGGCGCTGTTCAAGTTCGATCACCTGGAGTGGATTGTGGAGAAGGGCACGGAGATGGGGGCGGAGAGCATTCACTTCGTGGTGAGCGAGCGGAGCGAGAAGGGTCTCGACCGGGCGGCGGAGAAGCGGATTGAGCGGTGGCGGAAGATTGCGCTGGAGGCGTCGCAGCAGTCGAGGCGGGACCGGCTGCCGGTGTTGCATGAAGCAGTGAGGCTGCGCGAGGCGGCGGGGGCGGCGCAGGAGACGAGGTTGTTGTTGGATGAAGAGGGCGGCGCACCGCTGCTGAGCACAATGCAGGCGAGCGGCGCGGCGGAGGGTGTGAGTTTACTGCTCGGCCCCGAGGGGGGATGGACGGAGCAGGAGCGCGACTGGCTGGTGGCCAAGGGATGGCAGCGCGTGACGCTGGGGGCGACCATCCTGCGCGCGGAGACGGCGGCGATTGCGGCGGTGGCGGTGGTACAGGCCGTCTATTTGACTTCGAGGGTCATGGAGGCCCAGTAGCTGATCCAGTCGGCTTCGGGATCGCCCCGGGGGGCGCGTTCCATGGCGACGGCGTGGATGCGCCAACGGCCGGCTTTGTCGAAGGGGATGGAGAGGCGGCCCTGCTTGTCGGTGAAGCCTACGGGTTCGACGCCTTTGCTGCCATCGGCGGTGGCCCAGGCACGCTCGAGACGGACTCCGGCGGCGGGCTTGCCGTGCCAGAGGAGGCGGACGGGGAGTTTGGCGCCGGGCTTGAGGGCGGCGGGGTCGGCTTCGGGGACGATTTCGATTTCGAGGCCGAGGACCTTTTTCCAGGTGTCGCCGGGGCCGGCGGAGAGGAAGCTCTTGGCGTATTTGGAATAGCGCTCGCGGCTGGGGATGGCGGATTCCTTGTGCTGGGCGCGCCAGGCGACGACCCAGCCGAGACCCTCGGCGCGGAGGTAGTCTTCAAACTTGGCGGGCTCGAGCGAAAGCACGCGGGGCTTGGTGCTGAGGGAGATCCAATAGGCACCGGGCGAGGGGATGGCGACGGCGGAGTGAGTGGCTTTGCCGAGGCGCTTGAAGTCGGTGATGGGCGTTTGGGAGGTGGCGGAGGTGAGGGTTGGGTTGAGGAAGCGGGCGGGGTCGGAGGAGTCTTCGCTCTCGGGGAAAGCGTCGCCGTTGTGGACGCTGAAGATGAGTTGTTCGCCGGAGGCCGGGTGGAACTTCGCGGGCATGAGGTAGAGCGAGTGGGCGAGCAGGGGAGTGATGGCGAGCAGGGGGGCGATGAGCGAGCGGGTGTTCATGGCTTGGGCTCCTGGGGCATGAGTTTGCGTGCTTCTTCTATTAGACGATGGGCGCTGGCTTCCCTGCCCGCTTTGCGCTGGATGCGGGCGGCCTGGTTCAGTATGGCGGCCTTTTCCTGGGGCGTGCGGACGCGGCCGAAGGCGTCGTTGAGCAGGGCGAGTGCGCCATCGAACTGGCCGATGGCTTCGCGCACATCGGCGGCGCGCTGGAGGCTGAGCGGGTGTTCGGTGCGGAGATCGAGCATCCACTGGGCCTGCTTTTCGGCTTCGGCGATTTGGCCGAGGGCGAGGTGGGCGCGGACGAGGATCGAGTAGATTTCCAGATCGTCGGGCATGGCGCGTTGAGCCTGGGCGGCGAGGGTGAGGGCGCGTTTGGGTTCGTTTTGTAAAAAAGTTTCGGCGTCGCGCTTGAGGTCAGTGAACTGCTGGGGAGTGGGGCGCAGGGACTCCCGTTCCTGCGCCCGCACGGGAGAAGCCGGCCCAGCGGTGACGAGTGTGATGGTAAGAGCCAGAGTGAGCCGGATGTGCATGTTGACCTCGGTGACGGGGAGTTTCTTACTGGACAGGGCCGCCGCCGGGTTCGCCGGGATCGACGTGACGGCGGTCGCGGCCGTCGGGGCAGTTGGCGAGGTAGGGGAACTCGTTGCGATAGGGGACGTCGTTGACGTTGACTCCATCGCCGAGTTTGTTGTTGGGGAATTTGTTGAAGCCGTTGACGAGGACACCGCCGACGACGACGCGGAGGGCGATGTCGGTGACGTCATCCTGGAGGCGGCGGCCATTGGGGAAGCCGGCGGCGTCACCAGCGATGAGGCCGAGGCGGTTGATGCTGGCCGGGGGCGTGGCGGGGACTCCGGTGTTGAGGCGGAGGAGGTCGGCCACGGGGCCGCCGGGGGTGCCGGGGGCGGCGATGGGGGCGGCGTAGGTGACCAGCGGAAGGAGGTCAGTACGCGGGGCGTTGGGGATGGCGACGACGCCGCCGGTGAGGGCGTTGACGACGCGGGCGATGAGGGGATCGAGCGCGAAGGAGGCGAACTGCGAATCGTTCTTGGGGTGATCCATGGAGAAGCGGTCCTTGGAGCCGGTGCCGATGATGAGCTCATTGAATAGCGGGTTGCCCATGCGCTGGACCTGGCGGACGGCGCCCTCGTGCACAATGCCATCCGCTCCGAGACGGACGGTGATGCGCGGGCGAGAGGTGGCGCCCCAGGAACCGATGGTGGCGGCGGGGACGGAGGCGGCTTCGACGCGGCCGGTGGAGGTGAGCATTTCGATGGGCACCTCAATGGCGATGGCGTTCACGGCGTAGCCGGAGACGGTGTCGGAGGCGTAGTTCTGTTTGCCGGCGTCTTCGGCATCGGTGAGCACGGCGGGGACGCCGGAGCCGAGGGTGCGGAAGTTGGCGGTGTCGAAGGTGGCGCCGAGGTCGATCCAGAAGGGGTCGTCGACGGTGCCGGCAAAGACGTTGATGCCGTTGGAGAGCTTGTAAGTGCCGGCGTTGAAGAGGGCGTTGTAGTCCATGGTGCGCGAGCCGGGGTTGGTGGGCACGGCGTAGAAGGGCTTGCCGTCGGGCGAGGCGATGGGGGTGGCGCGGCGGTCCTTCAACATGGTGACGCGATAGCTCTGGCGCTGGCCGAGGCCGGCGTCGTCAAAGGAGGCGATGCGCTTGGGCACGAGGGGCGTGCCGGGGGCGATGGGCGCGGGCGAGTTGGCCGGAGCGGCGACGCCCGTGCCGGCGCCGGCGTAGACCTGCCAGAGGCCGGGGAGGCGCTGTTCGGTATCGAACTGGAACTGGAAGACCATGTCTTCCTCGCCGTCGTGGTTGTTGTCGATTTTGATCTCGTAGAGGATGGCCGAGTCAAAGGGGAAGTAGTTGGGGCCGTTGGCGGGTTCGAGGAGGGGATCGACGCAGAGGATGAAGGTGACCTTTTGCGGCGTTTGCCCCGCGGCCTGGTCAGCGTTGTAGCTGACGAAGGCGAAGAAGTCCGTGATGTCGGCCTTGTGGTCGAGAGCAGTGATGGGGGCCTCGCGGTGATTGGCCGCCGGGAGGGTGGCGGGCAGGGCGAGGACGAGGGCGAGTCCGGACGCAACGATGGACTGCACAGTACGCATGTTGAGTGTGAGCTCCTTTCGAGGGTGGATACGCTGGGGGAGGGGCGGGTGGATCTTTGGGGGGAGGAAATTTTTAATGCTGATGATGGGAGCCGCTGGCGTGTTTCAGCCAGGGGAAGTGCGAGGGATGCGACGATTTCCGGTCTGCGATGGGTTCGACAGCATCCTCCTCTTTTACTTCCCAGCCACGGGCGGAGTTGATCTGGTCAGGATTGTCCCTGGGAGCCGTGATCTTGGCCGTTTGTTTGCGGAAGGCTTCTCTGGGTAGTAGAGGCAGATCGTGAGGTGGGCTGGAGTTCGATGCTATCCAGTGAATGGAGGCGGTGCTCAATAGTGACGCTGCGCCGTTGATTGTGGGCTATTGAACCAACGTCGCTGAAAACCGTTGCTGCTTCAATCTTTGTGGGGAATCTCGACTTCTGAGAAGCTGCCGGGAGTAGCGGCATTCACTGCCTCAAGAACTCGCTCAAGATGGAGCTGCACGTCCGGCCATTGCTGGTTTCCGAGGACCACGATGGCAATCTTGCGCCCGGACAGGTTCTGCTGGTAGCGAATGTTCTTGTCCGAGGTCAGAAGCAAATCGTACCCAGCCTCCTCGGCTTCCCGGAGCAGCTCGCCGTTCTTGAGTTCATGCCAGCCGATCTGGCGAGCAAACGCTACCTCATGCCCAACGAGGCTACGTGCGATCGGATTGGGCGTGCCGTTGTCAAATAAAATTCTCATCCGTAAGCCGGGGCCTTTTCCAGGCTTTGGGTGGCGAAATGCAATACGGCCTTGACTTCTTGTTCCGTCACATCGAACACCTCGGTGATCTCCTTCACGGACAGGCCTGCCTCGAGATTTTCAAAAATCGTTTGCACCGGCATACGGGTGCCTTTCAGAACCCAGGCACCGCTAACTTTGCCGGGAATGCTCTCGACCGCAGGGCAGTGGGACCAATCGAGCGTTGGCATGTTGAACCTCTCTTACATCTTAACTCCCACGCAATTTCCGGAAAGCGGTCAGAGATTGGACGAATGAATCGTGTGGTCGTCATCCGACCGGTGTGCGGCCATTCCCGCTACCAGCGGGTGGCGCACTGGCCGATCGCGGTTCCCTTTGCCGTCAGGGTGGATCTAACTGGTACTACGTTTAGCCTCTCCCTCTAGAACGGGCGAACTTTAGCAGTCTATGGCATCGCCCTTACCCAAAAGATTGCGGCGATGCTACACTCTGAATGATGTTAACCCGATACCAGGTGGCGATTGTCATAGCAGTCACACTGTTGCCGCTCTGTGCTAGTGTAGTGCGTCACACGGACTGAGCATTATTGAGCGCGGCACGGGCGCGTTTGACCTTCTCCAAGATATCCGAGGCTTTTGCGGTCCAGATGAAGGGCTTCGGCTGCTCGTTGTGCTGGTCA